>NZ_JCBAJO010000023.1:0-41436 GCF_059772245.1 Cupriavidus sp. R6-3 | reverse complement strand
GGGATCGGCGAGATTCAATGCACGCCGCCGCAACCGACCTACCCGTCGCAATCGCGGCGGATGGGCGAGACCGGCAAGACCGTGGTGCGCCTGACCACCGACGATACCGGCAAGGTCGTCAAGACCGCCGTAGTGAGCTCCAGCGGCTCGTCGCGCCTGGACCAGGCCGCGATCGACGCGGTCCAGCGGATGCGCTGCAAGCCTTATGTCGAGAATGGTCGTGCGATCGCGGTCACCGCGCAGCAGCCGATCGCTTTCGAGCTGAACTGATTTGAACTGAACCCTCCATACGATTTACGACTTACCAGGAACCATCATGCAGGACCTCGGACTCAGCCATCTGTGGGCGCAAGGCGATTTCGTCATGCGTGCGACCGCCATCATTCTGCTCGTCATGTCGCTGGCGTCATGGATCGTGATTCTCACCAAGGCGTGGGATCTGGTCCGCCTGAAGAAAATGGCGCAGGGCGCGGAAAAGCGCTTCTGGCATTCGGACGATTTCGACCATGCGCTCGAAACGCTCGGCAGCAGCGAATCGAATCCGTTCCGCACGCTGGCGCTGACCGGCAAGGAAGCGGCCCAGCACCATCGCGCCAGCCAGCCGCAGCTGCATGACGTGATGGATATTTCCGACTGGCTGACCCGCTCGCTCAAGAGCGCGATCGACGATGCCGTTTCGCGCATGCAGTCGGGCCTGGCCATCCTCGCCTCGGTGGGCTCGACCGCGCCGTTCGTCGGCCTGTTCGGCACCGTCTGGGGCATCTACCACGCGCTGATCGGCATCGGCGCCTCGGGCGTGCCGACCATCGACAAGGTCGCCGGCCCGGTCGGCGAAGCGCTGATCATGACGGCCTTCGGCCTGGCCGTGGCGATTCCCGCGGTGCTCGGCTACAACGCGCTGACGCGCGGCAACAAGGCGGTGATCTCCAAGCTGAACCGCTTCGCGCACGATCTGCACGCCTACTTCGTCACCGGCGCCCGCGTGCGCCCGACCGGCACCCGCGCCGCCGACGACAACGCGGTGCGCCTCGCGGTCAAGAACTGAACTGACGCGGACCGCCCTCCGCTCGAAAGGAAGTCATCATGGCATTCGGTACTCTCGACGATGACGATGACGCAGTCATGAGCGAGATCAACATGACGCCGCTGGTCGACGTCATGCTCGTGCTGCTGATCATCTTCATCATCACCATCCCGGTGATCAATCACGCGGTCAAGATCGACCTGCCGCGTGCGACCAATCAGCCCAACGATCCCAAGCCGCAGAACATCAACCTGTCGATCGACGCGGCCGGCAAGGTGTTCTGGAACCAGCAGGAGATCGACGACACGACGCTGCAGAACAATATCGCGCAGGCGGCCCAGCAACAGCCGCAGCCCGAGCTGCATCTGCGCGCCGACCGCGACGTGCGCTACGAGCGCGTGGCCGAGGTGATGGCCGCCGCGCAGCACGGCGGTCTCGGCAAGATCGGCTTCATCACGGAGCCGAAGCAGTAAGACCCCCAGCGGCGCGCAGTGCCGCGCCGCTTTCCCCAAGCCCCACCCTGCGGTGGGGCTTTTTCTTTTGTGTTTCGAATGAAACCAAATGCGTTTTTTGGCAGCGCTGCCTTCGGCCGCCCGATATCATGCACAGAGTCGTTGTAATGATAACGATTCTCATTTAATATGAACGGAACGACGGCAGCCACCTTTTCCATTCCCGGCGCCGTGACACCGACCATCCCCGAACAGGAGCCCCATCGATGAGCACCCTAGCCTTGCCGCTGACGCAACCGCGCGAAGTCACCCGCCGCCGCCTGTCGCTGCGCCGCGTGGTGGTGAACGAGAATCCGGCGCCGAACGCGCGCCGCGAGACTGCGGCGCCGTCGGCGATGGCGACGGTCAAGTCGGCGGTGGCCCGTCTCGAAGCACTGGTGCGCGACAATCGCAGCACCAATGCGGCTGCCCATGCGGCCCCCGCACAGACCGCCGAGGCGGTGCCGCTGGAAGCGCTGATGCGGGGCGCGACCACGCTGCCGATCCTGCATAACGGCGAGGTCTACACGCTGCGCAAGACGCGCTACGGAAAACTGATTCTGACGAAGTAAGCCGCCCGCCGTGGCATGCCGCATCGCGCGGCATCCCGGCATCGGGCAACCCGCTCCAGGACGGAGCGGACGCGGCCGCCGCAACCGCCGGCGGCCGATGAAGAACGATCAGGCCGAAGCCGCCGGATCAGACACCCAGCGCGGCAATGCCTGCACGGCCGATCTGCGCATCCTCGCTCGACTTGACGCCCGACACGCCCACCGCGCCGACCACCTGGTCGCCGGCGATAATGGGCACGCCGCCTTCCAGCATGCCCTGCAGCACCGGCGCCGTCATGAACGAATTGCGGCCGTTGTTGATCATGTCTTCGTAGATCTTCGATTCGCGGCGGCCCAGCGCCGAGGTGCGGGCCTTTTCGGTCGCGATATAGGCGGAGATCGGCGCAGCGCCGTCGAGCCGCTGCAGGGCCAGCAGATGGCCGCCGTCATCGACGATGGCGATGGAGACGGCCCAGTGATGGGCCTTGGCCTCGGCTTCGGCTGCGGCCATCACCTTCTTCACGTCTTCCGCAGTCAGCACGGACTTTTGCTGCATACCACTCTCCTGAATCGATAAACAATAAGCCGGCAGTATAGCGCCGGCACCACTTCGGTGACCACGACGCGGGCACCTTTGTCGGGCAAAACAGCCATGCCAAAAAAGCAAAGGGCCCCGCGGGGCCCTTGTGATCCGGATCGTCAATTCTGCGATCTAGTCGCGATGATGGCGATGTCCGTGACCGCCATGCCAGTGGCCGTGCCGGCCGCCGTGATAGTGCCGGCCAGGATGGCCGTAGTAGCGCGGCGGGCCATAGTAGTGCGACGGCGGCGGGCCGTAATAGCGCGGCGGCGGACCGTAGTAGCCGTAACCCGGCCGCACCACCACCGGGGGCGGACCGTAATAGACCGGCGCGGGCGCCACTACCACGGGCGGCGGCGCGACATAGGCCGGCGGGGGATAGTAGGCGGGACCGCCGACCACGACGCCCGGCACGCCGATCACCACGCCGACGTCGACACGGGCCATCGCGGCGCCTGAGGCCATCGCAGCCAGCACGCCAAGCCCTGCGAGCAACCAACGTTTCATGATCTTGCTCCTCGCAAGGTTGATCTTGATACCCGTATTCTAGGCCCGGGCTAGATCACAGGTGCAACGGCGGGTTCTACATTGTTACCGCCAGTAACATCCTTGCCAGGAAGGGTACGAGAGCGATCATGCGGCGCTTGCGTCCCGGGCGGCGACCGCCCACAATACCGGGCTTGCCGTGCGGCCGTGGAGAAATTGGTAGACTCAGCAGACTTAAAATCTGCCGCCTTTCCGGGCTTACGGGTTCGAGTCCCGTCGGCCGCACCAACCACGCCGCAAGCCCCCGCCGTACTTCTACGGTACTACCCGCGCCGCGTTGGCACCTTACCCACATTCCGGTAACACCCTGGCCTGAATCCGGTAGTACCTTGCCTCGCACCCCGGCGGCACCTGACGTCGCAGGCGGGTAGCACCTTGCCGCGCGACGGGGCGGCGCCACGCCGATGCGGGGCCATTGCAGCCCCGCCCGCCACCCCCTCTATCCCTCATCGCTCCTGCCGACGGACTCGATCGCTCGTCACAGAAGCACCGCGCACAGCAGCGCGCCGGCACCGACCAGGAAGACGAACAGCAGCGCGGCCAGGAGCATCGGCCTGCGGCCGGCGCGCAGCAGGTCGCCGATCCGCGTATGCAGGCCGATCGCCAGCATCGCGCAGGCCAGCAGCCAGTTGTCGAAGGCAACCAGACCCGGCTTCCATTCGCTCGGCACCAGGCCGAAGGAGTTGATCGCCAGCACGGCGACGAAGCCGAGCGCGAACCAGGGGATCGCCGCCCGGATCCGGGCCCAGTCGATGCCGCGGCGGCCGGCCGTTGCACCCTGCGCCCGGTCCTCGGCACGCGGCCACAGCGCCAGGACCAGCAGCAGCGGGCCGAGCGCCAGCACACGAACCATCTTGGCCAGCACGGCGGCATCGCCCGCCGTCTCGCCGACCGCCTTCCCGGCGACGATCACCTGCGCGACCTCGTGCAGCGTGGCGCCCGTATAGATGCCGAAGGCGCGCTCGCCGACCTGCCAGTGCCAGACGTTGGTCACCAGTTCATACAGATAGGGATACAGCAGCATGCCGACGGTGCCGAACAGCACCACTGTGGCCACCGCGACCGCGGTCTGCCGGTCGTCGGTGCGCGCGATCGAGGCGACCGCGATCGCGGCCGCCGCGCCGCACACCGCGCTGCCCGCGCTGACCACCACCGCCTCGCGGCGGGTCAGGCCAAGCCACCGGGTGCCGACCCAGACTCCGGCGCACAGCGTCGCCGCCAACATCAGCAACGGCGCCACCACACCGCCGACACCGAGCGCCTCGATCGAGCCGAAGGTCAGCCGCAGGCCGTACAGCGCCACGCCCAGCCGCAGCAACGTCTGCCGGGCCAGCTGCATGCCCGGCGCCAGCGGCGCCAGCCAGTGGCGCGGCAAGGTATTGCAGGCGACCATGCCGGCGCACATGGCGAGCATCAGCGGGCTGACGCCCAATTGCGACAGCGCCGGCAGCCCGGACAGGACCAGCGCGAGCCACGCAATCGCGCCAAGCGGCGCAAGCGTCAGCAGTCGATAACGCCAGGAAATGGCGCGGGCTGGGGCGGTAGCGGGGGCGGCGGCAGGAATCGAGGTGGTCGGCATGGCGCAGGGACGACATGGGCGTGGAGAATGACGCCAGCGTAACAACCGACCTCTCATCTGTAAAACAGGTAATATCGTTACTTCTTACCTGGTTTATAGATATGCAACATAGCCCCTTGCGGCTGACGCTGCGTCAGCTCGCCGTTTTCGTCGCCGTGGTCCAGCACGGCAGCACGACCGCCGCCGCCGATGCGGTGGCGATGTCGCAGTCCGCCGTCAGCGCCGCGCTGGCCGACCTGGAACGTGCACTGGACCGGCGCCTGTTCGACCGCATCGCCAAACGGCTGACCATCAACGAAACCGGACGGCAGTTCTTCCCGCGCGCGCTGTCGCTGCTGGATCAGGCGCACGAGCTGGAACGCTTCGCCGCCGACGCCGGCGTGCAGTTGCGCATCGCCGCCAGCAACACCATCGGCAGCTATCTGCTGCCCGCCCTGCTGACCGGCTTCCGTCAGGCGCAGCAACAGCCCTGCGCGCTGGACCTGCGCATCGGCAATACCCATGACGTGCTGCAGGAGCTGTTGCGGCTGGAAGCCGATATCGGCCTGATCGAGGGCACCTGCCACGAACGCGAGCTGACCAGCGTGCACTGGTGCGACGACGAGATGGTGGTGGTCGTGGGGGCCGGGCATCCGCTGGCGCAGGCCGATGGCGATCTGGGCGCGCTGCGCGAGGCGGACTGGCTGGTGCGGGAGCGCGGCTCGGGGACGCGCGAGATCGTCGAGCAACGGCTTGCCCCGCTGCTCGGGCCGCTGCGCTTTGCGCTGGAGCTCGGCAACGCCGAAGCGATCAAGCGCGCGGTGATGAGCGGCTTTGGTGTCAGCTGCCTGTCACTGCATGTGGTGCGCGACGAGCTGGAGCGCGGCACGCTGGTGGCGCTGCGCCGCGGCCTGCCGCGGCTGGTGCGGCCCTGGCACCTGGTGGTCCATCGGGACAAGTATCCGACCCAGGGCCTGCTGGCCTTTACCGAATACCTGCGCCGGACGGCGCCACAACTGGAACTGGAAGAAGTGGAAAAGCGGGAAGGATGAGGGAGCCGATCGGCGAACTAGGAGGCGAGCCGCTCGGCGATCCACGCGGCGAACCGATCGGCGTGCCAAGCGGCAGGCCATTCGGGGGGCCAATCGGGGGCCTATCAGGAGGCCCGGACGCGGCCCCCGCCGGATCGTCAGGCCGCCTGCGCCTCGCCCGCCTCGCTCTGGCGCGCCACATAGCGGTCCAGCCAGCGGAACAGCAGCGGGTTGAGCACGATCGACAGCAAGGCGCCCGCCAGGATCAGGCTTTGCGCGCGTTCCGGCAGGATCTGCAGGAACACGCCGAGGCTGGCCAGAATGAAGGAGAACTCGCCGATCTGCGCCAGGCTGGCGGCGATCGTCATGCCGGTCCGGTTCGAATAACCGAACATCCGCACGATGCCGAGGGCCGCCACCGACTTGCCGACCACGATGATCGATACGGTCGCCAGCACGCCCCACGGGTCGCGCACCAGCACCATCGGGTCGAACAGCATGCCGACCGAGACGAAGAACAGCACCGCGAAGGCGTCGCGCAGCGGCAGCGATTCCTCGGCCGCGCGATGGCTGAATTCGGACTCGGCCAGCACCATGCCGGCAAAGAACGCGCCCAGCGCGAACGACACGCCGAACAGCGAATAGGCGCCGAAGGCGACGCCGAGCGCGGTCGCCAGCACGCCCAGGCGGAACAGTTCGCGGCTGCCGGTCCAGACGATGCGCTCGAGCATCCACGGAATGAAGCGGCGGCCGATCACCAGCATCACGGCGACAAAGGCCGCGACCTTGCCGAGCGTCAGCGACACCGTCAGCAGGATGTCCGTGACGCTGGCCGCCGGCGCCTCCCCGCTGGCACCGGCCGGCACCAGCAGGCCGGACAGCGCCGGCAGCAGCACCAGCGCGAGCACCATCGCCAGATCCTCGACCACCAGCCAGCCGACCGCGATGCGGCCCTGCTCGCTGTCGACCAGATCGCGATCCTGCAAGGCCTTCAGCAGCACCACGGTACTGGCGACCGACAGGGCCAGCCCGTACACCAGGCCCTGGCCCCAGCTCCAGCCGAAGCCCCAGGCGACGCCCATGCCAAGCAGTGTCGCGATGCCGATCTGCGCCACCGCGCCGGGGATCGCGATCTTGCGCACCGCCATCAGGTCGCGGATCGAGAAATGCAGGCCCACGCCGAACATCAGCAGGATCACCCCCAGCTCGGCCAGCTCCGGCGCCAGCGCCTGGTCGGCGGTATAGCCCGGCGTATGCGGTCCGACCACCACGCCCGCGCACAGGTAGCCGATCAAGGGCGGCAACCGTAAACGCCCCGCCAACGCACCGAGGACAAAGGCCAGGACAATGCCGCCGACGATGGTGCTGATGAGCGGAGTAGCGTGATGCATGCGTGGTGGTTTCCTTCTGATGGCCGGCGTGGCGCCGGGAAGTCGAACGGCGATCCGGTCCCGATCGACGCGGACACGCCGCCATCGACGGGGCCTGGTGCCGGCGCCGCCCGGGCGGACAGTCTGCGGAAATGAAACCGAATGGGAGTCGTCGCCACCGGCAGCGGTGCCTGGGCGCGAGGCGTGGGCACGTTGCCAGCATGGTCCAGCAACGGCGACGACTGGTGCGATAGACGTAATGTATCACGCGAGCCACGCGGTAAAGCCGCGATAAGACCGCAAAAACGCCGCGCAGAGACAGAGAAAAGTCAGCGAGAGTCCGCTGTGAATGCCGCGAGGGCACGGGATCGGCGGCGAAAACCGCGGATCGGGCGCCGCGGATCGGGCGCAACAGAGGGGGAAGATCGATGGAGGCGGGGGTCGGAATCGAACCGGCGTACACGGCTTTGCAGGCCGCTGCATAACCACTCTGCCACCCCGCCGGGTGACCTGGATGCTGGATTGTAGCCGCTGTGGCTTCCGGGCGCCGGAGGCCGATGCGGCAGCATCGCAAACTAAAAAGGGAAGCGCTGCTTCCCTTTCGGACTGGAGCGGGAGACGAGTCTCGAACTCGCGACCTCAACCTTGGCAAGGTTGCGCTCTACCAACTGAGCTACTCCCGCATGACACCTGCTGCGGCAAACCCGGAAATCGCTACCGGATCGACCAGAAAATTCTGGAGCGGGAGACGAGTCTCGAACTCGCGACCTCAACCTTGGCAAGGTTGCGCTCTACCAACTGAGCTACTCCCGCAGTGTCCTGCGTACTGCACTTGCAACAACACGGTGCTAAATCACTGCATATAGACCGCTTCTTGCTGCATCTCGCTTCGTTCGTTTTGTTTCGTCAGAAGCGAGAACGAAATTATGCAAACATCCGACAATGAAGTCAAGCATATTTTTGCACTGATCCTCACTTTTGCGCGGCGGCCCGGGCGGCGGCCGCGCTGCGCTCCCGGATCTGCGGCCAGGCGAGCTTCATGTAATAGAACATCGACCAAAGGGTGAGCACGGCGGCGACGTAGATCAGCCAGCCGCCGAGCATGCCGGCGTCGATGCCGAACAGCGGCGCATCGAACAGCAGCAGCGGGATCGCGATCATCTGGAACGTGGTCTTGAGCTTGCCCAGGAAATTGACGGCGACGCTCTTGGAGGCACCGATCTGCGCCATCCACTCCCGCAGCGCCGAAATGGTGATCTCGCGCCCGATGATCACCAGGGCGATCAGATCGCTGACGCGGTCCAGCGCGAGCAGCGACAGCAGCGCAGCGGCGACCATCAGCTTGTCGGCAACCGGGTCGAGGAAGGCGCCGAACGACGAGGTCTGGTTCCAGCGCCGCGCCAGGAATCCGTCGAGCCAGTCCGTGGCCGCCGCCACGATGAAGAACACGGCCGCCGTCAGGTTCTTGGCGGGCATCGACAGCCAGGCATCGGGCAGATAGAAGACGCCGACCACGAGCGGGATCATGGCCACGCGCAGCCAGGTCAGCAGGATCGGAATATTCAGCGGCATAGGCGGATCGGCAGGGTCGAAGACGGGACAATCACGCGATTGTCGCCGATTCCGACATCAATTGAGCATTTCTCGAAGCGGGGACGACCGATCACGTTCCGCGCCGGCGGTGGCCGGTATCGGCGGCCGAACCCATGTCGGACCTGCAACCGGGGGGACCACGACCGGAGTGCGGCCACCGGCGTCCCACAACCGGATGCCGCAACCGATGCCGCAACCGGTCACCGCAACCGGTCACCGCAACCGGACGCCGCGTCAGTGCAACTGCCGATAGATTTCCTCGGCCAGCGCGCGCGAAATGCCGTCGACGCTGGCGAGCTCGTCGACGCTCGCCGCCATCACGCCGCGGATGCCGCCGAAACGGGTCAGCAGCTTCTGCCGCCGGCGCGCGCCGATTCCTTCGATCTCCTCCAGCCGCGAGGTGGTCCGCGTCTTCGCACGGCGCGCGCGCATGCCGGTGATGGCGAAGCGGTGCGCCTCGTCGCGGATCTGCGCCACCAGCATCAGCGCCGCGCTGCCCTGCCCCAGTTCCAGCGCGGGCCGGCCGTCGGCGAACACCAGCGTCTCGAGGCCGACCTTGCGGCCTTCGCCCTTGGCCACGCCGACCAGCAGCCCGATATCGAGACCGAGCTCCTCGAACACCTGGCGCGCGACCTCGACCTGCCCCTTGCCACCGTCGATCAGCACGATATGCGGCATCGCGGCGCTGTCCTCCTGGCTGCGCTCGACCAGCTTCTGATAGCGGCGCGTCAGCACCTGGCGCATCGCCGCATAGTCGTCGCCGGGCGTGATGCCGTCGATGTTGTAGCGGCGGTATTCGCTGTTCTGCATCGCATGGTGATGGAACACCACGCACGAGGCCTGCGTCGCCTCGCCGGCGGTATGGCTGATGTCGAAGCATTCGACCCGCAGCGCGCCCAGATCGTCGAGCTCGATGCCGATGGTCTCCGCCAGCGCCCGCGTGCGGGCCTCCTGGCTGCCCTGCTCCGCCAGGCGCCGTGCCAGCGCCAGCGCCGCGCCCTGCTGCGCCATCTCCAGCCAAGCGCGCCGCTGGCCCTGCGGCTGGCGCACCAGCGTGATGCGGCGGCCAGCCTGCATCGTCAGCGCCTCCATCAGCGCGCCGTCGGCCGGCGCGTGACTGACCACCAGGATCGGCGGCACCGGCTGATCGAGATAGTGCTGCGCCATGAAGGCGGCCAGCACGTTGGCGGCGACGCGCTCGGCCGTCGCGGCGCCGGACTCCGCAGGCGCGGCCGCCTCGGCAGGTTCGGCAGGTTCGACCGAATTGGCCGGTTCGACCGAATTGGCTGGATCGGACAGCGCGCCGCCCTCGGCGGTGGCAACGACGTCCTCGGCCTCCTCGTCGACGATCATCGCGGCCTCCTCGACATGCGCGGGGAAGTAGGCCTTGTCGCCCAGATGGCGGCCGCCGCGAACCATCGCCAGGTTGACGCAGGCGCGTCCGCCCTGCACCGCGACGGCCAGGATATCGATATCGCTGCTCTGCCCCACTTCCTCGACGGCCTGGCGCTTGAGCACCGTCGACAGCGCGCCGATCTGGTCGCGCACGGCGGCGGCCTGCTCGAACTCGAGCCGCTCGGCGTGCTGCTCCATCTTCTGCTGCAGGCCTTCGAGCGCCTCCTTCTGTCGGCCCTGCAGGAAGCGCGCGGCGTTGCCCACGTCGCGCGCGTAATCCTCCTCGCTGATCGCGCCGACGCAGGGCGCCGTGCAGCGGTGGATCTGGTGCAGCAGGCACGGCCGGGTGCGGTTGTTGAAGACGGTGTCCTCGCAGGTCCGCAGCTGGAACACCTTCTGCAGGATCTGCATGCTTTCGCGCACCGCATGCGCGCTCGGGAACGGGCCGAAATACTGGTGGCGCCGATCGGTCGCGCCGCGGTAGTACGCCATGCGCGGATAGCGATGCGCCGACAGCTTCAGCAGGGGGTACGACTTGTCGTCGCGGAACAGGATGTTGTAGCGCGGCGTCAGCGCCTTGATCAGGTTGTTCTCGAGCAGCAGCGCCTCGGCCTCGCTGCGGACCACCGTGGTCTCGATGCGGGCGATGCGCGACACCATCATCGCGATGCGCGGCGACAGCTGGGTCTTGTTGAAATAGCTCGAGACGCGCTTCTTCAGGTCGCGCGCCTTGCCGACATAGAGCACGCCGCCGGCCGCGTCGTAATAGCGGTAGACGCCGGGCAGGCCCGGCAGCGCGGCGATCACGGGGCGAGGGTCGAAGTGGCTTTCCTGCTCCGATTCCTGTTCGAGCTCCGGCCGCTGCTCCGGCCCCTGCTCCGGCTTCCGCTGCGGCTCCTGCCGCGGTGCACCGGCCTTCGCGGGTGCGACCGAAGCGTCGGCCGACGAAGCCCTGGCGGCGGGCGACGTCGACCCGGGCGTGTCGGGCCCTGGCTCGGGCGCGTGGAGGTGCGGCTCGGCCTCGGCAGGCGTGTCGATGCGCGGCTCGACCTCGGCGGGCGTGCCAGTGGGTTGCGGATCCGGACGTGACATCGGGGAAGGCGGCAGGGACATGCGAGGGGCCGCCGCAAACGTGACGCGCTGCACGCGCAAAGGCTTGCGGGGCTCTAAAATCGCAAGTTTAGAGCAATTCCGCCCGCCTCCTGCCAAACCGGCGGCCCCGTCTTCGCCTCACCGGGCCTGGCCCGCGCCGGAAACGGCCGACTTCCCTATGACCATCCGCTCCTGGGACATCTTCTGCACCGTGATCGACAACTTCGGCGACATCGGTGTCTGCTGGCGGCTGGCCCGCCAACTCGCGCAGGAGCATGGCCACGCCGTGCGGTTGTGGGTCGACGATCTGGCCAGCTTTGCGCGCCTGGCGCCGGCCATCGACCCCGCTGCCGACCGCCAGCGCCTGGCCGGCGTCGAGGTCCGCCGCTGGGTCGCGGGCAGCGACGAGGGGCTGGGCGGGCCGGCGGGCGAGTCCGGTGGCCAAACGGCCGGAGAGACCGTCCGCGAGTCGGCAGGCAAGTCGGCTGGCGAGTTGGCAGGCAAGTCGGCAGGCAAGTCAGCGGGCGAGTCGATGGGCGACATCGCGCCGCACGACGCGGTGATCGAGGCCTTCGCCTGCGAGCTGCCGCCGGCCTTCGTCGCCCGGATGGCGCAGGCGCCGCGCAAGCCGGTGTGGGTCAATCTCGAATACCTGAGCGCCGAGCCCTGGGTGCGCGAGCATCACGGCATGGCGTCGCCGCATCCGCGCCTGCCGCTGGTCAAGTACTTCTTCTTCCCCGGCTTCGAGCCGGGCACCGGCGGCGTGCTGCGCGAATCGCTGCTCGCCATGCAGCGGCGCAGCTTTACGGACTCGCCGGCGGCACAGGCGCGGCTGTGGCATCGGCTCGGCGTCACGCCGATCGACGGCGCGCGCCGGGTCAGCCTGTTCGCTTATCCAAACCCGGCGCTGCCGGCGCTGCTGGCCCACTGGCGCGACGGCGACGAGCCGGTGCAGTGCCTGATGCCGTCAGGCCCGGCGGCGCAGCAGGCGTTCGCCTGGGCGGGCACGGACGCCACCGCGGCAGCGTCGCCCGGGGCGGCCTGCACCTTGGGCCTGCTGCATCTGCAGCAGGTGCCTTTCCTGCCCCAGGAGCAGTTCGACGAATTGCTGTGGGCCTGCGATGTCAACTTCGTTCGCGGCGAGGACTCGTTCGTGCGCGCCCAATGGGCCGCGCGCCCCTTCGTCTGGCACATCTATCCGCAGGCCGACGACGCCCATCGCGTCAAGCTGGACGCCTTCCTGGCGCTGTATCGGCAGCAGATCGGCGAGCCGGCGCACGCCGAGGCGATGACGCGCTTCTGGCATGTGTGGAACGGCGCCGCGGCGCCCGAGGACATGGCGGCCGCGTGGGACGGCCTGCGCGACGCGCTGCCCGGCCTGGCGCGCACGGCACAGCGCTGGCAGCACAGCCTGGCCGCGCTGGGCGATCTCGCAGCGAACCTCGTAGCGTTTTGCGAAAGTCGGGTAAAATAGCGGGTTAATTTGATGGCGACCGGGCTGGAAATCCTGGGTTGCCCGCACGGCGCCTGACGGCGTCCGAGCCTGCGGGCCCCGCGCGGAACTGAGCACGGATCGCGAACGCGCCGCCCCGGCGCGCCCTCGCCACGCCGAACTCCCAGACATTTTTAATTCAGGAAGATTAGTTCAGATGAAAACCGCACAGGAACTCCGCGTCGGTAACGTGTTCATGATCGGTGCCGATCCGATGGTCGTGCAGAAGGCCGAGTACAACAAGTCGGGCCGCAACGCCGCGGTCGTCAAGATGAAGTACAAGAACCTGCTGACCGACGCACCGGGCGAGGCCGTGTTCAAGGCCGACGACAAGTTCGAAGTGGTCGTGCTGGATCGCAAGGAATGCACCTACTCGTACTTCGCCGACCCGATGTACGTGTTCATGGACGCCGACTACAACCAGTACGAAGTCGAAAGCGACAACATGGGCGATGCCCTGCACTACCTCGAAGACGGCATGAACGTCGAAGTGGTGTTCTACAACGACAAGGCCATCTCGGTCGAAATGCCGACCACGCTGGTGCGCGAGATCGTCTACACCGAGCCCGCCGTCAAGGGCGATACCTCGTCGGGCAAGGTGCTGAAGAACGCCAAGATCAATACCGGCTTCGAACTGCAGGTGCCGCTGTTCTGCAATATCGGCGACAAGATCGAAATCGACACCCGTACCGGCGAATACCGCAGCCGCGCCAACTAAGGCGAGGCAGACGGACCCTCGCGGTCCGTGCCGAGACGAAAAAAGGGCAGCCCGACCGGCTGCCCTTTTTCATTGCGTCGCGATGATTGCCGCGAGCGCTGCGGCCTCAGCCGATCAGCGCCTCGTCGCGCAGCTGCCGCAGCGCGCTGCGATAGCCCGCGTCCTGCTCGAGCTTGTTCCAGTCCATCGCCTTGCCGCGCGCGAACAGCCGGCGCACGCGCCGTTGCGAGGCCTTGTCGATCGACACGTCGAGCTCGGCCAGCAACTGGTCGGCGCGCTCGGGATGATTGCAGATCAGCACCATGTCGCAACCGGCATCCAGCGCGGCACGCGCGCCCTGCGTGACGGTGCCGGCGACGCTGGCGCCTTCCATGCTGAGGTCGTCGCTGAAAATCACGCCCTCGAAGCCGAGCTGGCCGCGCAGGATGTCCTGCAGCCAATAGCGCGAGAAGCCGGCGGGATTGGGATCGACCTTGGGGTAGATCACGTGGGCCGGCATCACCGAGGCCAGCGTCATGCCCATCCACTGATAGGGCCGCACGTCCTGTTCCAGGATTTCGTCCAGCGTGCGCTCGTCGACCGGCACCGCGACATGCGAATCCGCCTCGACGTGGCCGTGCCCCGGGAAATGCTTGCCACAGTTGGCCATGCCGGCCAGCAGCAGGCCATGGGTCAGATGGTTGGCCAGCATCGCCACCACGCGCGGATCCGCGTGGAAGGCGCGATCGCCGATCACGCCGCTGCGCCCGTAATCGAGATCGAGCACCGGCGTGAAGGACAGGTCGATATCGCAGGCGCGCAGCTCGGCCGCCAGCACATAGCCGCACGCCACCGCCGCCCGGGTCGCGGCCAGCACGTCGCGATCCCACAGCTCGCCCAGCTTTGCCATCGCCGGCAGATGGGTGAAGCCGTCCGTCTTGCAGCGCTGCACCCGCCCGCCTTCATGGTCGATGCAGATCAGCACGTCGTCGCGCAGCGCGCGAATCTCGCGCGTCAGCGACACCAGTTGCGCGCGCGACTCGAAGTTGCGCGCGAACAGGATCACGCCGCCGGTCAGCGGATGCGAGATGCGGCGCGCATCGTCGGCGTCCAGCTGCTTGCCCTTGACATCCAGCACGACCGGGCCCGGTCGCTTGCCTGCGTTCTTCTTGGTCATCGGTGAAAGAGAGGGAGTTATCTGGGTAGGGACACGCCCGAGGTGTCGGCCGGCCCCGTCCGTTCCGCGATCGCGAAGGCGACCGCATAGTCGTGTTCGTCGCTGACGCTGACGCGCACCGTCAGGCCGCGTTCGTCCAGCCATTGCGCCAGCTCGCCGTGGCAGTGCGCATAGGGCTCGCCGGACGGCAGGTTCAGCAGCTCCATCGCGCGCCAGGTCATCGGCCAATGCATGCCCAGGCCGATCGCCTTGGAGAAGGCCTCCTTGGCGGCGAAACGCGTCGCCAGGAAGGCCAGGCCGCGCTTTTCGACGCGCGCGCGGCGCCGATGATAGACGGCAAGCTCCTGCGGGCCCAACACCTTCTCGGCGAAGCGGCCGCCGGTGCGGGCCATCACGCCGCGCACGCGCTCGATCTGGATGATGTCGGTGCCGACGCCGTAGATCACGCCGGAGCCTTCGGCGCGGGATAGCGCGTGCCGAGCCGGGCGGCGACCATGATCGCCTTCATCTCGCGCACCGCGTTCTGCCAGCCGGCGAACACCGCGTGGGCGACGATGGCGTGGCCGATATTGAGTTCGGCGATGCCCGGCAGCGCGGCGATCGGCTGCACATTGGTGTAGTGCAGGCCGTGGCCGGCGTTGACCACCAGGCCATGCTTCAGGCCGGTCTCGACGCCGTCGGCGATGCGGCGGAATTCCAGCGCCTGCGCGTCGGGCGTCTCGGCATCGGCATAGCGGCCGGTATGCAGCTCGATCACGGGCGCGCCGCTGGCGGCGGCGGCCTCGATCTGCTCGGCCTGCGCATCGATGAACAGCGACACGCGGATGCCCGCATCGGCCAGCTGGCGGCACGCCGCCTTGACCTGCTCGAATCGCCCCGCCACGTCGAGCCCGCCTTCGGTGGTCACTTCCTCGCGGCGCTCGGGCACCAGGCAGACGTCCTGCGGACGGATCTCGCAGGCGATGTCCAGCATCTCCGGGGTCAGCGCGCATTCGAGGTTCATCCGCGTGGCCAGCTGCGGCCGCAGCGCGCGCACGTCGGCATCGCGGATATGGCGGCGGTCCTCGCGCAGATGCAGCGTGATCAGGTCCGCGCCGGCCTCCTCGGCCTGCAGCGCGGCCTGGATCGGATCCGGATAGACGGTGCCGCGCGCGTTGCGCAGCGTCGCAACGTGATCGATGTTGACGCCGAGCGCAATGACGCCGGGATGAGCGTGGAAAATCATAGGGAGATCACAGGGCTTGCAGGTCGATCAGGATCTGGCGCGTCTTCAGTGGCACGCCTTGCAGATGATAATGCAGAAGAAAGCGCATCAGCGCGCGGCCCTGCGTGACGGTCTGCGGCCGGCTGTAGTCGTCGCGGGACATGTCGAGCAGCGTCTGCCCCGATACCACCGGCCACGACGATGGATCGCTGGCATGCGCGCGCCGCACGCCGCGCTCCGGCTGGTAGACGTAGTCGAGCCCCGGCTGCACCGCCTCGCCGGTCGAGGTACAGCGGTCGAAGGCCACCGCGAAGCCGGTCTCCTGCAGCAGCACGCGCTCGAACCCGCGCAGCACCAGTCCGGCCGGCTCGCCCTGCCCCAGCCGCGTCAGCGTCGCCATGTAATGGCGGAACAGCGCTTCGTGGGCGTCCTCGCGCGGGCAGAAGCGCAGCAGCAATTCGTTCAGATAGAAGCCGGACAGCAGGGCCTCGCCGGCCAGCGGCGGCATGCCGCCGATCCACTCCGCCTTGGTCAGTGTCTTGACCTCGCCGCGCCCGCTCCACGACAGCGAGATCGGCAGGAAATGCTGCAGCACCGCGCGCAGCGCAGAATGCGGGCGCTTGGCGCCCTTGGCGACCAGCGCCATGCGGCCATGGTCGCGCGTGAAGACATCGACGATCAGGCTGGTTTCGCGATACGGCCAGGCATGCAGCACGAAGCCCGGCTGATTGACCACGCGCAGCTCGGTGCGCGCCGGTACGATCCGCATCGCGCGATCCATCATCGCGCGCGCGCCGGCCAGCTCGGCGCCGACGCTGTCGAGCACTTCGGCGGCTTCCTCTGCCACCGGGTCCGCGCGGCGCGCGGAGGCGGTCCCGCGCCGCGCAGGCGCCGGGACCGCCGGGCGGTCACTCATATCCGTAGGCACGCAATCCGGCTTCGTTGTCGGCCCAGCCGCTCTTGACCTTGATCCACAGCTCCAGGTAGACCTTGCCGTCGAACAGCTTTTCCATGTCCAGGCGCGCCTCGGTGGAGATCTGCTTGAGCTTGGCGCCCTTGCTGCCGATCACCATCGCCTTGTGCGCATCGCGCTCGACCAGGATGGTGGCGAACACGCGCCGCAGCCGGCCTTCGGTCTCGAACTTGTCGATCACGACGGTGCTGGTGTACGGCAGCTCGTCGCCGGTCCAGCGGAACACCTTCTCGCGGATGATCTCCGAGGCGAGGAAGCGCTCGCTGCGGTCGGTCAGCGCGTCGGTGTCGTACATCGGCTCGCCTTCCGGCAGATAGGGCCGGATGATGCCGAGCAGGCGTTCGATATGGTCGCGCGTCTTGGCCGACATCGGCACCACCTCGCGGAACGGAAACTGGTGTCCCATCTTCTCGAGGAAGGGGAACATGATCTCCGAACGCCGGTCGCCGGGCAGACGGTCGATCTTGTTGACCACCAGCAGCACCGGCGTATTGCGCGGCAGCAGCGTCAGCACCTTCTCGTCGTCGGGCCCGTACTGGCCGGCCTCGACCACGAACAGCACCAGGTCGACCGACGACAGCGTCGAGGTCACGGCGCGATTGAGCGAACGGTTCAGGGCACTGGCATGCCGGGTTTGGAAGCCCGGCGTATCGACGAACACGTACTGCGTATCGTCGGTGGTCTGGATGCCGACCAGCCGATGGCGCGTGGTCTGGGCCTTGCGGGAGGTGATGCTGATCTTCTGGCCGACCAGCGCATTGACCAGGGTCGACTTGCCGACGTTGGGCCGTCCGACGATGGCCACGGTGCCGCAGCGGAATGCCGCGGGCGGGTTTGCCGCCGCGGAGTCCGTGGACTCCGGCTGCGGGCGATTCGATTCGGTCATTCCTTCAACCTGAGAGACAACTGCGGATCCGGGGGAACGGGCTGCTTGCGGGTCTTGCCGGTGCGTTCGGCGCGGCTGCGCTTGAGCAGCTGGGGCACCAGCCGCTGCACCTCTTCCAGCGCCAGCTTGGCGGCGGCCTGTTCGGCGGCGCGGCGCGAGGCCCCGGTGCCGAATACCTGCACCTCCAGTTTAGGCACGATGCATTCGACTTCAAACTGCTGGTTATGGGCGGCGCCGTGGGTCGCGATCACGTTGTACTGGGGCAGCGCGATCTTGTGGCCCTGCAGGTATTCCTGCAGCAGCGTCTTGGCGTCCTTGCCGAGCGTGCGGGGATCGACCTGCTCGAGGATCGGGATATAGAGCTTGCGAATCAGGCTGCGGGCGGCCTCGAAACCGGCGTCGAGAAAGACCGCGCCGACGATGGCTTCGAGGGCGTCCGCGAGGATCGAGGGGCGGCGGAAACCGCCGCTTTTCAGCTCGCCCTCGCCCAGCCGCAGCGACTCGGACAGCTGCAGCATCTGCGCGATCTCGTACAGCGCCTGCTGCTTGACCAGATTGGCCCGCACCCGCGACAGGTCGCCCTCGTCGAGCTTGCCGAACATGCCGTACAGCATGTCCGCGACGGCGCAGTTCAGCACCGAGTCGCCGAGGAATTCCAGCCGCTCGTTGTGGTGCGCGCTATGGCTGCGGTGCGTCAGCGCCTGCTGCAGCAATTCGGGCTTGCTGAAACGGTAGCCGAGTCGTTGCTGCAAGGCGTCGAGGTTCATGTCAGTACTGCGTTCCCGAAGAGGTAATCGAATGGCGCGCTCCGGCCGGCGGCCGCCGTTTATTGGAACGACCCCACCCGGCCCAGGTTGCCGAGATTCATCCAGATCAGGAATGCCTTGCCGACGATATTCTCGTCCGGCACGAAGCCCCAATAGCGCGAATCCAGGCTGTTGTCCCGGTTATCCCCCATGACGAAATAGTGACCCGAGGGCACCTTGCAGGTCACGCCCTGCTGATTGTAAGTGCAGTTTTCGCGGAAGGGAAAATCCGGGTCGGCACCGGCCACGAAGGCCGGCCGGTCGGCGTCGTTCAGGATGCCATGGGGCGCGCCGCCCGGCAGGGTTTCCTTGTAATGCTTGGAATACGACAGCCGCTCCTCGTCCAGATAATCGGGCAGCGCGTCGTATTGCGCCGGCTTGCCGTTGACGGTCAGCCGCTTGTTTTCATAGGTCACCACATCGCCGGGCACGCCGATCACGCGCTTGATGTAATCGAGCGACGGATCCTTCGGATAGCGGAACACCATCACGTCGCCGCGCTGCGGCTCGCCCAGCGAGACGATCTTCTTGTTGATCACCGGCAGGCGCAGGCCGTATTCGTACTTGTTGACCAGGATGAAGTCGCCGATCAACAGCGTCGGGATCATCGAGCCGGACGGGATCTTGAACGGCTCGACCACGAACGAGCGCAGCACGAACACGGCCAGGATCACCGGGAAGAAGCTGGCCGAATATTCGAGCCACCAGGGCTGGCGCAGCTTTTCCTCGGCCAGCCGGCTGCGCGAGGATTCGAAGTCGGTGCCCGAGCCGTGCCCCGGCATCGCGGCGCGGCGCGCATCGAACTCGGCCAGCGCGGCCTGCGCCGAAACGCGGCGCTGCTTCTGAAACACCAGCTTGTCGGCTACCCAGGCAATACCGGTGATGACCACCAGCACAAAAAGGATCAGTGCAAAATTCATGACGGCTAGATCGTTGGCGAAATCTTATTGGTACGAACCGGAGGGCGTGTGGGCTGGACCGGCGCTGCGCCGATTCGCCACGCTTGCCGTCCGGCGCGTCATTTCTCTTCCACCTGCAGGATGGCCAGGAACGCTTCCTGCGGAATTTCCACCGTGCCGACCTGCTTCATGCGCTTCTTGCCGGCCTTCTGCTTTTCCAGCAGTTTCTTCTTGCGCGAGATATCGCCGCCATAGCATTTGGCCAGCACGTTCTTGCGCAGTGCCTTGACGTTTTCGCGCGCGATGATGTTCGAGCCGATCGCCGCCTGGATGGCGACGTCGTACATCTGGCGCGGAATGATCTCGCGCATCTTCGCGGCAACTTCGCGGCCCCGGTATTGCGAATTGGAACGGTGCACGATGATCGAGAGCGCATCGACCTTGTCGCCGTTGATCAGGATATCGACCTTGACCACATCGGAAACGCGGTACTCCTTGAACTCGTAGTCCATCGACGCATAGCCGCGCGATACCGATTTGAGCCGGTCGAAGAAATCGAGCACGATCTCGGCCATCGGAATCTCGTAGGTCAGCTGCACCTGCTTGCCGTGGTAGCTCATGTTGACCTGCGTGCCCCGCTTCTGCGTGCACAGCGTGATCACCGAGCCGACATAATCCTGCGGCATGTACAGGTTGACCGTGACGATCGGTTCCAGGATCGCGTCGATCTTGCTGGGGTCGGGCATCTTGGCCGGGTTCTCGACCTGCGCCATGGTGCCGTCGCGCATCTGCACCTGGTAGACCACCGTCGGCGCGGTGGTGATCAGGTCCATGTCGAACTCGCGCTCGAGCCGCTCCTGCACGATCTCCATATGCAGCAGGCCGAGGAAACCGCAGCGGAAGCCGAAGCCCAGCGCCTGCGAGACCTCGGGCTCGAACTGCAGCGAGGCATCGTTCAGGCGCAGCTTCTCCAGCGATTCGCGCAGCGCCTCGTACTGGTTGGCCTCGACCGGATAGAGGCCGGCGAACACCTGCGGCTTGACTTCCTTGAAGCCCGGCAGCGGCGCCTCGGCCTTGCGCGTCACCGTGGTAATCGTGTCGCCGACCTTGGCCGCCTTCAGTTCCTTGATGCCGGCGATCACGAAGCCCACCTGCCCGGCCGACAGCGCCTCGCGCGGAATCGACTTGGGCGAGAAGATGCCGACCTGCTCGACCAGATGCTGCGAGCCGTTGGCCATCAGCAGCACCTTGTCCTTGGGACGCAGCGTGCCGTTGACCACGCGCACCAGCATCACCACGCCGACGTAGTTGTCGAACCACGAATCGATGATCAGCGCCTGCAGCGGCGCGTCGGGGTCGCCCTTGGGCGGCGGCACCTTGGCGATCAGCGCCTCGATCACGTCCTCGACGCCCTGGCCGGTCTTGGCCGAGCACGGGGTCGCGTCGTGCGCGTCGATGCCGATCACGTCCTCGATTTCCTGGATCGCGTTGTCGGGATCGGCCTGCGGGAGGTCGATCTTGTTGAGCACCGGCACCACCTCGACGCCGAGCTCGATCGCGGTATAGCAGTTGGCCACGGTCTGGGCCTCGACGCCCTGCGAGGCGTCGACCACCAGCAGCGCGCCTTCGCAGGCGGACAGCGAGCGGCTGACTTCGTAGCTGAAGTCGACGTGTCCCGGCGTGTCGATCAGGTTCAGGTTGTAGAGCTTGCCGTCGCGCGCCTTGTAGCTCAGCGCAGCGGTCTGGGCCTTGATCGTGATGCCCCGCTCCTTTTCGATATCCATCGAATCCAGGACCTGGGCCTCCATTTCGCGGTCGGAAAGGCCTCCGCACAGCTGGATGATGCGATCGGCCAGGGTCGATTTCCCGTGGTCGATATGGGCAATGATCGAAAAGTTACGGATATGGTCCATCGGTTGGTCAGGGGAGCGCCGCGGCAGCGCATTGGCAACGGGCGATGGCGACGTACGCGCATCCGGCCGCGGCACAGCATGTCATGGGCGGAGGGACGGGCGGCCCGCCGGGCGCGCCTGGGCCCGGCCGCAGGTTGGTGGCGCGCTTGGGCCCGACCGTTTCACAGGGTCGGCGGCTTTCGCGCCAGACGGCGATTTTACCGGATTTTCAAGGGGGTCCCGGTGCTCAATCGCAGAGCGAAGCGGGAAAATGCCGTGGCAACGACGGCGGCATCGATATCGCGGTCGTCCGGACGCAGAAAAGCGCCCTGGACCGACCGCGAAGTCCGCCCGGAAAGGCGCCGGCGCCCCGCTTGCGCGGGGACGGCCGCAGCGCATATCTGGGGCGTTTTTTTCGCGCCAGTCGGCCTCGGTCCGACCCGGCTCCCTTCAACCCGACTCGGCCTGCCTCAGCGTGCGCCGCCGTTCGGGCGCAGCGTCAGCACCTGGGTGGCGTCGCCGCGGCGCACGAAGACCGCCGCCATCCGGCTCTTGTCCAGGCCGCGCACCAGTTCGTTGAACTGGCGGGCGCTGGTCACATCGGTGTCGCCCAGGCGCAGGATCACGTCGCCCGGACGAATGCCGGCACGTGCCGCGACGCCTTCGGCCGCCTGGACCTCGACGCCGGACTTGATCTTCAGCTCGCGCAACCTGGCCTCGGACAGATCGCCGACCACCAGTCCCAGCGCATTGGGCTTGGCGCCCGCCGCGCCGTCATCGCCCGGCGTGGTGCCGGCGCGCGGACGCGGCTTGGCATCCGGCTCCAGCTCCGCCACCGTGATGGTGACCTCGCGGGTCCCGCCCTTGCGCCACAGCTGCATGGGCACGCGCGTACCCGGCTTGGTCTCGCCGACCAGGCGCGGCAGGTCCGAGGCGCGTTCGATATCGCGGCCGTTGAACTTCAGGATGATGTCGCCCGCCTCGATGCCGGCCTTCTCCGCCGGACCGCCCGGCTCGACGCTGCCGACCAGTGCGCCGCGCGCCCGGCCCAGGCCCAGCGAATCGGCGACTTCCTTGGTGACGTCGCCGATCGCCACCGCGATACGGCCGCGCGTGACCTTGCCGGTCGACTTCAGCTGCTCGCTGACGCGCAGGGCCTCGTCGATCGGAATCGCGAACGAGATGCCCATGTAGCCGCCGCTGCGGCTGTAGATCTGCGAATTGATGCCGATCACCTCGCCGCGCAGATTGATCAGCGGTCCGCCCGAGTTGCCGGGGTTGACCGCCACGTCGGTCTGGATGAACGGCAGGTAGTCGCCGGTGTCGCGCCCCTTGGCCGAGACGATGCCGGCGGTCACGCTGTTGTCCAGGCCGAACGGCGAGCCGATCGCCAGCACCCATTCGCCGACGCGGATCTTGTTCGAATCGCCCATCTGCAGGCGCGGCAGGCCATTGGCATCGACCTTCAGCAGCGCGACGTCGGTGCGCCGGTCGGTGCCGATCAGCCTTGCCTTGAACTCGCGCTTGTCGGGCAGCGTGACGTAGATGGTCTCGGCGTCGGCGACCACGTGGGCGTTGGTCATCACGTAGCCGTCCTGGCTGATGATGAAGCCCGAGCCGACGCCGCGGCTCTGCTCCTCGCCCTGCGGCGGCTGGCCGCGGCGCGGCGTTCCCGGCGGCGTCGGCGCGCCCGGCATCGGGATGCCGAAGAAGCGCCGGAAGAACTCGGCCATCTCCTCGTCCTCGGGCGTCATGCCGCGCGAACGCACGCGCTCGGTGGTGCGGATATTGACCACGGCCGGGCTGACGCGCTCCACCAGGTCGGTGAAGTCGGGCAGGCTGTAATTGGAAGCGGTGGCCTGCGCATGGACCGGCGTGGCCAGCATGGGACCCGCCGCCAGCACGGCGGCCAATGCCATGGTCCTGGCCACGGCGTAATAGTTTGACGACATGGTCGACTCCCGCGAGTTCAGCGTAACAGGGTAAGCAAGCCGGGGCGTCCGGTCCAGTCAGGGCCAGCCCGGAGAGTGTCCACGCAACCGTGCGGAGAACATCCGAAGAATTGCCCGGCGTGTGCAGGCGGGCGCGCCGGCGCGCGCCGCATCCCGGCTCAGCGTGGCTTGGGCGCGCGGTATTCCACCGCGGCCGCGAACTGCTTGACCGTGGCCGCCGGCACCTCGCCGACGACGGTGATCCAGAAATCGGCGACCTTGCGCACCACCACCTGGGTCGCGCCCAGCGAGGCAACGCCCTCGCGGCGCACCCGCTGCTCCGATACCGGTTCGATGAATACCGACAGCCCGGTCAGGCCATCGCTGTAGACGACCTGCAGCACCTCGAACACCTGTTCGCGGCCGCTGCCTTGCGCGCTGCGCAGATCGCCCAGCGGGCGACGGACCTCGCGAATCTTCTGGAAACCCTTGACCGGCACCGTGATCAGCCAGCCCTCTTCGGCGATATTGGCCGGCTGGTAGTTGATCTCGTAGCGCTGCCAGTTGGCGGCGCTCTTGATCGCGCCGAGGATCTTCTGCTTTTCGGACGGCACGCCGATCTCGATCTGCGAGAACGCGACCTGCTCGAGCACCTTGCCGCCCTCGCCGATGGTCTGCGCACGCATCAGCAGGCCGGAATGCTTCTCGGCCCAGAGGCGGACCGCATAGCGGGCGCCGTCGTGCGGCACCAGCGAGAAGACTTCGCATTCCATGCCCGCCACGCGTTCGGGCGACAGCCTGCGCATCTCGTAGAGATCGAGCACATCGCCCTTGTTGGTGGCAAGCAGTGCCGGGAAACGGTCCTTGGCGTCCTGGCGCTCGACCACCACGAGCTTGGCTTCGGGGATCAGGCTATGGACGATGTCGTTCTGGCGCAGGACCTCGCGCGGCTTGCCGTCGAGCGTCTCGAGCCGCTCGTACTCGTTGTGCACCAGGTCGCTGAAATGCTGGATGCGCGAGGCATGCATCACGCTGCCACGCTGGTAGATCAGAGTACCGACGTAGTTTTCGCGCTGCGCGGCGCGGTGGATCTTGCCAAGCCAGGCCGCGGCATCGCGGCGCGCCAGCGTGGGCTCGGGCGTCTGTGCCGTCGCCACCGCGGCCGTCAGGCACAAGGCGAGAAAAAAGGACCTCCTCAGGGCCCTTATTCCTTGTGCGCCCGCTGCATGGGCGGGCGCCCATCCTTTTTGCATGTCCGGCATTATTCCTGCGTGTTGTCCTGAGAGAAGCTTGCACTATTGGCGACGTTGCGCATGGTCGGCACCATGGCGTTGGTCGTCACGGACACCCGGTGAGCCCGCAGGTACTCGTCCAGGCGCGGATCGCGGATCATCTGGCCGGCATCGGCGGCGACGGTCAGCACGCCGGTGGCCTTGGGCGCCGCGGGGACGCCTTCACTGGTGCTGGCGACGATGGCGCCGGGCGCGGCCGGATCGGCATCGCGCATTTGCGGCACCACCACCCAGCTGACCGCCGCGACGGCGGCCGCGATCGCGGTACCCGGCATCACGCGGCGCACCCACGACGGGCGCAGCAGCAGACGGTGGCGGCGTACCGGCGCATCGGCCAGCGCGGCCGGCGCCAGCAGATGCGGCTCGTCTTCGAGACGGCTGGCGAAGCGCGACACGAAGGCCGCGGTCGAGCCGGCATGGGCCAGCTCCTCGGAACGCAGCGTATCGCCGATCAACTGGAACACCGACCATTGCTCCTGGCCCGGCTCGCTTTTCGCGAGCGCCAGCACGGCCTCGAATTCATGCGGCGCCAGTTCGCCGTCGATCAATGCGGAAATCTGCTCCGCTGCCTCGGGCGCATGAACCGATTGCCTGTGAGCCTGACCCATTTCCAACCCCTCGATAACCATCGAACACCGAACAATCCCGTCACAATACTGTCGCTTCTCGATGCAGGAGCAGGCTGCAACGCTGGCCGCACGACATGTCTTTGACTTCTACCACCGCTTGCCTTCTGCCGTTCCCAGCAGCGGGCGTAATTTTTCCGCAATCGCTTCGCGTGCCCGGAAAATGCGCGATCTGACCGTACCGATCGGACACCCCATCGCTTCGGCGATTTCCTCGTAGCTGAGGCCTTCGATCTCGCGCAGCGTGATGGCGGTTCGCAATTCCTCCGGCAGGGCCTCCATGGCGCGGTTGACGGTGTCTGCCACCTGGCGCGTATGGAGCATCGACTCCGGCGTATTGATATCCCTTAGTTGCTCACCATCCGCAAAAGTTTCAGCCTCTTCGGCATCGATGTCGCTGGACGCCTCGGGCCGGCGGCCCTGCGTGGCCAGGTAGTTTTTGGCCGTGTTGACAGCGATCCGATACAGCCAGGTGTAGAACGCCGATTCCCCGCGGAATTGGGGCAAGGCGCGATATGCCTTGATAAAGGCATCCTGCGCCACATCCTCCACTTCAGCGGGGTCCCTGACCAGACGCGAGATCAACCGGATGATCTTGCGGTGGTATTTGGCCACCAGCAGTTCAAAGGCCCGCTTGTCGCCCTGCTGGACGCGTTCAACAAGGAGCTGGTCGGCTTCGCGTTCGCTCACGAATAGTTCACCTGCAGTGTATCTCTTGGTATCGCCGTCAAAACAAACGTTGTATTTTACCTACGCCGCACCCCGCGAAACCGCCGCGGAGCGAAAAGCGTATTGACAGCCGGGGCGAATGCCACCGGGCGTCAGTATGCATTAAGCGGCACCGCTTGGGCCGCCGATCATGTTCAAAGCGGCCCGGAGGACGCATGCAGCGCCCGCAGCATCGCTCGCCGGGAGGCACCGGAGGCGCTGTCCCGATCGTCCGGAACGCCACCGCTGCCCATCACCAGTACGGGCGGCACGGCGGCTTGCCCGGACTCCACAGGCGCCAGCCGAAGCACCGCGGCAACCCCGCCCAACTGCCAGCACGCCACCACGCGGGCCCTGACTTGGCCGCCGTCGGGCAACGCGACGACGATCCGAGCCGCCGAACCGCCCGGCGCGACGCCGGCAAGGCGGCATGCCGCCGCCCGCCACGCCCCTCGCCAGGTACGGCCACCCGACAGCATGGCAGCCACTGCCAGGACCGCCCAACACAGCGGCGCCGTCTCGCCCGCCGCCCAACCCTGCCCTGCCCGCCACAGCAACCACAGCAGCGCGGCAAGCTCGCAGCCCAGGAACGCCGTCAGCAGCCAACGCTGCGGATGACGTCCCAGGGACAGCAAGCAAGGGAGGGGCCGGCGGGCGCCGGCGTCAGGCACGACGGAAGACGAGCGTGCCGTTGGTACCGCCGAAGCCGAAGTTGTTCTTGACGGCCACGTCGATCTTCATCTCACGCGCGGTGTTCGGCACGTAATCGAGATCGCACTCGGGGTCCTGATTGAAGATATTGATCGTCGGCGGCGCGACCTGGTGATGCAGCGCCAACACCGTGAAGACCGACTCCAGGCCGCCGGCGCCGCCCAGCAGATGGCCGGTCATCGACTTGGTGGAGTTCACTGCCATCTTGTAGGCGTGCTCGCCGAAGGCCAGCTTGATCGCGTCGGACTCGTTCTTGTCGCCCAGCGGCGTCGAGGTGCCGTGCGCGTTCAGGTAGTGCACTTCGTCCGGGTTGACGCCCGCGTTCTTCAGCGCATTGACCATGCAGCGGCGCGGACCGTCGGTGCTCGGCGCCGTCATGTGGAACGCGTCTCCGCTCATGCCGAAGCCGGACAGTTCGGCGTAGATCTTCGCGCCGCGCGCCTTGGCCGACTCGTACTCCTCGAGCATCATCACGCCGGCGCCTTCGCCCAGCACGAAGCCGTCGCGATCGACATCCCACGGACGCGAGGCGGCTGCCGGATCGTCGTTGCGGGTCGACAGCGCCCGCGCCGCGGCGAAACCGCCGATACCCAGCGGCGACACGGTCGATTCCGCACCGCCGGCGAGCATCGCGTCGGCGTCGCCCGCCTCGATCAGCCGCGCGGCCAGGCCGATGCTGTGCAGCCCGGTGGTGCAGGCGGTCACGGCGGCCAGGTTCGGGCCCTTGAGGTTATGGTTGATCGACAGGTGGCCGGAGATCATGTTGATGATCGAGCCGGGCACGAAGAAGGGCGAAATCCGGCGCGGGCCGCGGTTGGTCAGCTCCGCGTGCGTATCCTCGATCATGGGCAGGCCGCCGATGCCCGAGCCGACCAGCACGCCGATGCGATCGGCGTTGGCCTCGGTCACTTCCAGGCCGCTGTCGCGCAGGGCCTGGGTGCCGGCCGCGATGCCATAGTGGATGAACGTATCCATATGGCGCGCTTCCTTGGCCGGGATGTAGTCCTCGACGTTGAAGCCCTTCACCTCGCCGGCGAAATGCACCGCCAGCGCGGAATGATCGAATTTGGTGATGGTGGCAATGCCGGACTTGCCGGCAACCAGATTGGCCCAGCCTTCGGCAACCGTGTTTCCGACCGGAGACACAAGGCCGAGCCCGGTGACGACGACGCGACGACGGCTCACTATGATTTCCTACGGGTGGATGAGGCAAGGCGGAACGGGCGGCAGCCCGCGGCACCGTGAAGGCGCCATGGCGATTCCGCCGCGCCGGCGGACCGGCGCATCGGCCAACATGCCGGCCGGACCGACGGACCCGATCCGGGGCCGGCAGCGCGGCGGCACGATGGCCGCTGATGGAGCCAGGTTCAGCTCCACCGCAACTCCGCTTGCTCGAACAAACGAAAGCCACAGAAAACGGCACAACGGGATCTGACGACCCCTTCGCCCGTTTTCTGTGGCCCGGAATCCGGATACGACAGGCTTACGCCTTGACGTGCGCCGAGGCGTAGTCGATGGCCTGCTGCACGGTCGTGATCTTTTCGGCTTCCTCATCGGGAATTTCCATGCCGAATTCATCTTCCAACGCCATCACGAGTTCAACCGTGTCCAGCGAGTCGGCGCCGAGGTCGTTCACGAACGAGGATTCGTTCTTGATGTCGGCTTCGGCGACGCCGAGTTGCTCTGCCACGATCTTCTTGACGCGTTGTTCGATATTGTCCATTTAGCCCTCCAGGGAAGTTCGACAAAAAAGTGGGCGCATTTTAGCAGGTTTGGCCCGTGAAAATGCCGTCCGCAGTCTTTCGCAAGAAATGCGCCCGTTCTTCTAAAAAAGGGGGTGACGCCAAGGCGTCGCACCCCCTCAGTTCATATACATGCCACCGTTGACATGCAGCGTGGTGCCGGTCACATAAGCCGCCTGCGGACCGGCCAGGAAAGCCACCGCGTTGGCGATGTCCTCGGGCTGACCGAGCCTGCCGAGCGGAATCTGGGTCTTGAGCGCGGCATGCTGCTCTTCCGACAGCACCTTGGTCATATCGGTATCGATAAACCCCGGTGCGACGCAATTGACGGTGATGTTGCGGCTGCCGATCTCGCGGGCCAGCGCCCGCGTCATGCCTTCCACGCCCGCCTTGGCCGCAGCATAGTTCATCTGGCCCGGATTGCCGGTCGAGCCGACCACCGAGGTGATGTTGATGATGCGTCCGCCGCGGGCCTTCATCATCGGCCGCAGCACACCGCGCGACAGGCGGAATACCGCCGTCAGGTTGGTGTCGATCACCGCGCTCCAGTCCTCGTCCTTCATCCGCATCGCCAGCTGGTCCTGCGTGATGCCGGCATTGTTGACCAGGATATGGATGCCACCGTGATTCTTGACGATCTCGTCGATCAGCGCCTCGCAGCGCGCCGCGTCGTTGACGTCGAGCACCGCGCCGGCGCCCTTGAGCTGCTCGGCGGCCAGGTATTCGCCGATCGCGGCGGCGCCCTTCTCGCTGGTGGCCGTGCCGATCACCAGCGCGCCCTGCCGGGCCAGTTCCAGTGCGATCGCGCGGCCGATGCCGCGCGAGGCGCCCGTCACCAGCGCGACCTGATTGTCCAGGGTCTTGCTCATCCCGTTATTTCTCCTTGTTCGCTTGGCCTAGCCGTATCCGTTTGCCGTACGCGGATCAGCCGCGCACCAGCGCCAGCGTGTCCTGCAGCGAGGCCGGATCGACGATCGCGCCGCCGACCAGATTGCCGTCGATGCGCTTGGTCAGGCCGGCCAGCACCTTGCCCGGGCCGCATTCGATCACATGCGTGACGCCGTCGGCGGCCATCTTCTGCACCGACTCGACCCAGCGCACCGGCGCCGCGGCCTGACGCACCAGCGCGTCCTTGATCGCCTCCGGATCGTTGACGATCGCCACGTCGACGTTGTTGATCAGCGGGATCGACGGCGCCGAGAACGTGAGGCCCGCCATGCGTTCGCGCAGGCGGTCCGAGGCGGGCTTGAGCAGCGACGAATGGAACGGCGCCGAGACCGGCAGCGGCAGCGCGCGCTTGGCGCCCTTGGCCTTGGCGATTTCGCAGGCCTTTTCGACCGCCGCCTTGGCGCCGGCGATCACCACCTGCGCCGGGGCGTTGAAGTTGACGGCTTCGACCACGCCGGCGGCCGAGGCCTCGGCGCAGGCGGCGCGCACGTCGTCGTCGGACAGGCCGAGAATTGCGGCCATGCCGCCCTCGCCCACCAGCACTGCTTCCTGCATCGCCTGGGCGCGGAAACGCACCAGCGGCACGGCATCGGCAAACGGAATCACGCCGGCGGCGACCAGCGCCGAATACTCGCCCAGGCTATGGCCGGCCACCAGCGCCGGGGCCGGGCCGCCGGCCTCGCGCCAGGCGCGGTAGATCGCCACCGCGGCGGTCAGCATCACCGGCTGGGTATTGGTGGTCAGGTTCAGCTCTTCGGCCGGACCTTCGGCGATCAGGCGCGCCAGGTCCTGGCCGAGCGCGTCGGACGCTTCCTGCAGCGTCGCGCGCACCACCGGGTTGTCGGCGAAGGCATTGAGCATTCCGACCGACTGCGAGCCTTGGCCGGGGAAGACGAATGAGAATTTCATCGGTTTCCGATCGGTTTGAAAATGGAATCGCCGGTGCGCCATCACGCATCCGGTCGCGCAGCGGCTGCCGCGCGCCGATGCCGGGCACCGGCCTGCGAATTACATGCGCAGCAGCACCGCGCCCCAGGTGAAACCGCCGCCCACGCCTTCCATCAGCACGTGGTGGCCGGGGCGGATGCGCCCGTCGCGCACCGCGACGTCGAGCGCCAGCGGAATCGACGCGGCCGAGGTGTTGCCGTGCTCGTGCACGGTCGCGATCATGCGCTCGAGCGGCAGGCCCAGCTTCTTCGCGGTGCCCTGCATGATGCGGATATTGGCCTGGTGAGGAATCAGCCAGTCGAGCTTCTCGGCCGGAAAATCGGCCGCGGCCAGCGTTTCGCGCGCGACCTTGTCGAGCACGCTGACGGCGAGCTTGAACACCGCCTGCCCATCCATGTGCAGGAAGGCATTGCCGGTGATATTGCCGGCCGCCACATTGCCCGGCACGCACAGGATATCGACATGGCTGCCGTCGGCGTGCATCGCCGAGGACAACACGCCGGGCTCGTCCGAAGCGGTCAGCACGACCGCGCCGGCGCCGTCGCCGAACAGCACGCAGGTGGTGCGATCGTTGAAGTCGAGAATGCGCGAGAAGACTTCGGCGCCGATCAGCAGCACGTTGCGATGCGAGCCGCTGCGGATGAACTTGTCGGCGGTGGCGAGCGCATAGGCAAAGCCCGAGCACACCGCCTGCAGGTCGAACGCCGCGCAATGGTTGGTGATGCCGAGCTTCTGCTGCACCAGGCAGGCGGTGCTCGGGAACACGTAGTCCGGCGTCGAGGTGGCGACGATGATCAGGTCGATCGACTGGCGATCGATGCCGGCCGCTTCCAGCGCGCGCTCGGCTGCCTTGACCGCCAGGTCGCTGCTGGTGACATCGGGCTCGGCCCAGTGGCGCGCCGAGATGCCGCTGCGCGAGACGATCCACTCGTCGCTGGTCTCGATGCCCTTCTCGGCCAGCTGCGCCGCGAGCTCGTGATTGGTGACGCGCCGCGGAGGCAGGTAGCTCCCCGTGCCGATGATTTTTGCGTAGCTTGTCATGTGGTGTCGGATCGTATTGCCGGACTCAGCGCGACCCCGGCGCGGCGGCATGCCGGCCTGGCCGGTGCTGGCGCGCGGGGCGTGGGACCAGGGGCACCGGCGTCGCCGCTGCCTGGGTGATGCAGGGCAGGATCATGCGGCGTGTGCGCTGCGACCCGCGTCCGGCGGGTCCGTCTCCTGGCCCGCGGATGCGGTGCCCGCGGTGCTCGTCTTGTTGGCGAACGCCTGCGAAATACGGGCGATGACGCCATTCCTGGCCGCATCATACCCGCGTTTGATAGCCCACTCAAAAGAGTGGGCATCGGCGGAACCGTGGCTCTTGATCACCAGGCCGCGCAGGCCGAGCAGCGAGGCGCCGTTGTAGCGGGCGGGATCGAGCCGCCGCGCCAGCCGCGTCAGCACCGGCATCGCGATGCCGGCCAGCAGCTTGGTGAACCAGGAGCGGGTGAATTCCTCCTTGATCATGCTGCCGATCATCTTGGCCAGGCCTTCGGTGCTCTTGAGCGCCACGTTGCCGACGAAGCCGTCGCACACCACGATGTCGGTGGTGCCCTTGAAGATGTCGTTGCCCTCGACGTTGCCGTAGAAGTTCAGCTCCGAGGCGCGCAGCAGCTCGCCGGCGCGCTTGACCACCTCGTTGCCCTTGATCACTTCCTCGCCGATGTTCAGCAGGCCGACCGTCGGGTGTTCCTTGTGGTCGACCACTGCCACCATGGCCTCGGCCATGCGGGCGAATTGCAGCAGATGTTCGGGTTCGCAGTCGGCATTGGCGCCGAGGTCCAGCACCGTGGTGCCCCAGCCCTGCTCGTTCGGGATCGTGGTGGCGATGGCCGGGCGCTCGATGCCTTCGAGCGTCTTGAGCACATAGCGCGACACCGCCATCAGCGCGCCGGTGTTGCCGGCCGAGATGCAGGCGTCGGCGCGGCCTTCCTTGACCTGGGTCACCGCGACGCGCATCGACGAATCCTTCTTCTTGCGCAGCGCGACCTCGACCGGGTCGTCCATCGTGATCACTTCGGTGGCGGCCACCACGGTCACGCGCGGATGGTTCTGCGCGTGCAGCTTCCTGAGCTGCGGCTCGATGGCATCCGGCCGCCCCACGAGCACCATCTCGGCATCCTCGTGGGCGGCAAGAAAACTGATCGCCGCCGGCACCGTCACGGACACGCCGTGATCGCCGCCCATGCAGTCGATAGCGAGTTTGATCGTCATTGTTTGCTGATGCGCGAGGCGCCGAATCCGCGCTGCGGTGGCCTCGCAGGGAAAGCGGCGCCAGCGTCCACGCTTGCCGCGCCCAACAAAAAAGCGGCAAGGAGTTTGCCGCTTCTTTGTATGTCTTCTACCTGCAAGCGCGTGCGGGACGCAGCGTCACGCCGAGCGAATGCTTCAGTCGTTCTTGGTCTTGACGACCTTGCGGCCACGGTAGTAGCCGTTCGGGCTCACGTGGTGGCGCAGGTGCGTCTCACCCGTGGTCGGCTCGACTGCCAGCGGCGCGACGGACAGGTGATCGTGCGAACGATGCATGCCGCGCTTGGACGGCGACTTCTTGTTCTGTTGAACAGCCATGATGACTCCTTGGAGAATTTGCGGATATTAACACACGCATCCCGCACGAGGCGTAGCCGGGCCCGGCCGGATGCTGATTACGGGTACGACGTTTTTACTGCCGAAGCGCGCCGCCGCGGACCATGTCCGGGCGTCAGTGCTTCGTCTTCAGACTGGCCAGCGCCGCGAAGGGCGATGGCCGCTTTTCTTCCTGCTCGTCCTCGGGTTCCGGCTCGACGCTGCCGTCGGTGCCGGTCACCAGGCTCTCGTGCACCACCGGACAGACCTCGTGCTTCGGCGCCACCGGCAGCGACAGCAGGATCTCGTCCTCGATCAGCGCCAGCAGATCGAACCGGCGCGAGCCCGCGATGACATCGATCTCGTCGTCGTCCATCGGCGCGGCGTCGGCCTCGGCTTCGCTGGCCACCACCTCGAAGCGGGTCGCGGTCGAGATCGGCTCGGCGTAGACCGCCAGGCAACGCTGGCAGTTCAGCCACATGCTGCCCTGCACCGCCAGATCGAGAAACAGGCGCCGGCGCGCCGGCTTGCCGGGCTCGGCCGCTTCGTCCTGAGTGGAACCGCTCATGGTGTAGCGGAACACTTCGTCCGGGGCCGAGGCTGGCGCTTCGGCGGAGGTCTCGGCTATGATGCGCGGCAATTCACGCGCCGCGATCTCGCCGGCCGCCGAGCCCGAGGACCGGCAGAACTCGAAGAGATCGAACGCTTGCAAGTCGATGGGCTGAGTCATGTCGCTGAGTGCGCCTCTGTACCTTGTACCAAGCTGGCGCTGGCAATGCTGCTGAACGCTGGTCCTGTCGCCGCCGCAACCGTCGAGTGACGAGGCCGCCGCACAAAGTCCAAATCGAGCGGACTTTGGCACCTGCAGGACACCACGCGGCGGATGCCTGCGCGGTAAAACGCGTGATTATACGTCGAAATCTCCGCCGCGGTCAAAACCGAACGCGCTTTGCCCGTTGCGCATTCCTCTTTCGCTTCAAACACTTATATGTCTTCCGCTGTGACACGCGATGCGGCGCCCGGTGCGGCGCCCGAAGTGGCTTCCCACGCGGCACCGGCCGCGGTTCCCAGGCTGATTCTCGGTTCCAGCTCGCGCTATCGCCGCGAACTGCTGGAGCGCCTGCGCATTCCGTTCGAGATCGACGTGCCCGACATCGACGAGACGCCGCTGCCGGGCGAGACACCCGAGGCGACCGCGCTGCGCCTGTCGCGCCGCAAGGCCGAGGCGATCGCGGCCCGCCACCCCGGCGCGCTGGTGATCGGCTCCGACCAGGTCGCCACGCTGGACGGCACGCAGGTCGGCAAGCCCGGCTCGCACGAACAGGCCCTGGCGCAATTGCGCTGGATGCGCGGCCGCACCGTGACGTTCCATTCGGCGCTGTGCCTGCTGGACGGCCGCAGCGGCGAGGTCCAGCTGGAGGACGTGCGCACCCAGGCGACCTTCCGCGAGCTGGATGACGACGAACTGGAAGCCTATCTGCGGCTGGAGCGGCCCTATGACGTGGCCGGCAGCGCCAAATCGGAGGGACTCGGCATTGCGCTGCTGTCGCGCGTCGAGTCCGACGATCCGACCGCGCTGGTCGGCCTGCCGCTGATCGCGCTGACCAGCATGCTGCGCCGCGCCGGCTATCCCTTCTTCAAGGCCTGATTCCCCGGGCCTTCCTTCTTCGCTGTCGAGGACATCCGCCCATGAGCGGCACGCTATACCTGATTCCCAACACGCTCGGCAAACGCGACGAAGCCGATCCGCTGCCGGCCGTGATCCCGGCCGACGTGCAGCAGATCGCCGCGAGCCTGGACTACCTGGTCGCGGAAAACGCCAAGACCGCGCGCGCCTATCTGAAGAAGCTCGGGCAGACCTGTCCGCTGGCGCGGCCGATCCAGCAGATCGAGATCCGCGAGCTGAACGTCAATACGCCGGAGGCGGCGCTGGCGGAACTGCTGGCCCCGGTGCTGGCCGGCCGCGACGCCGGCCTGCTGTCCGAGGCCGGCGTGCCGGCGGTGGCCGACCCCGGCGCCAATCTGGTGCGGCTCGCCCATGCGCGCGGCGTGCGCGTGCGGCCGCTGGTGGGCCCGAGTTCGATCCTGCTGGCGGTGATGGGCTCGGGGCTCAATGGCCAGAGCTTTGCGTTCAACGGCTATCTGCCGGTCGATCCGGCCGAGCGCACGCAGCGCCTGCGCGAACTGGAGCAATGGTCGCGCAAGCACCGGCAAACCCAAGTCTGGATCGAGACGCCGTATCGCAACGATGCGCTACTGGCGGCGCTGAAGGCCAGCTGCGCCGGCACCACGCTGCTGTCGATCGCGGTGGACCTGACGCTGCCGAGCGAGACCATCGTCACGCAGCCGCTGTCGGCCTGGCAGCCGGGCCGGCTTGAACTGCACAAGCGGCCGGCGATCTTTTCGATCCTCGCGGCTTGAGCGGCTGGCCGCGCCGTCCGGCAGGCCTTGGGGCCGGGCCGAGGGGGCCGGGGAGCCGGGGAGCCGGGGAGCCGAGGAGCCGAGGAGCCGGGGAGCCGGGGAGCGGGCAGCCGGGGCCGGGCCGAGCAAGCCCAGAAGCACGCAGGCCACCGGGCCGGGAGCCGGCGAGCAAGCCGCGCCGCGCGCGGGTACGCGAGCGCCCCCCCCCGGCGATCGAATCAATACAGCGACTGCACCCGCGAGCTCCACATCAGCGTCTTGGCCGCCGCGGTGCCGACCGCGGCGCCGAAGCGCTTGGCCACGCGTTCGGCGATGTTCTCCTTGACCGTGTAGTCGACAATGTTCTCGGCCTTCAGCACGTCGCGCGCAACCGATTCGGCGCTGCCCAGGCCGTCGGCCAGGCCCAGCTCGATGCTGCGCTCGCCCGACCAGAACAGGCCGGAGAACAGCGTCGGATCGTCCTTCAGGCGGTTGCCGCGCCCTTCCTTGACCACCGCGATGAACTGCTCGTGGATCTGGCGCAGCATCTGCTCGGCAAAGGCCTTCTGCTGCGGCGACTCGGGCGAGAACGGGTCGAGCATGCCCTTGTTGGCGCCCGAGGTGTACAGCCGGCGCTCGACGCCGAGCTTGTCCATCAGCCCGGTAAAGCCGAAGCCGTCCATCAGCACGCCGATCGAGCCGACGATGCTGGCCTTGTCGACATAGATCTTGTCCGCCGCGGCCGCCACGTAATAACCGCCCGAGGCGCAGATCTCCTCGACCACCACATACAGCGGCTTGGACGGATGCAGCGAGCGCAGGCGCTGGATCTCGTCGTTGATGATGCCGGCCTGCACCGGCGAGCCGCCGGGCGAGTTGATCTTCAGGATCACGCCGGCGGCGTTGGCATCGGCAAAGGCGGCCTGCAGCGAGGCATTGATCGATTCGGCGCTGGCCGGCGTGCCGGCGGCGATCTCGCCCTCCAGCGTGACCATCGCGGTATGCCGGCCGCTGGTGATGGCGCCGTCGGGCTTGAAGTCGAACAGCGAGAACAGCACCAGCGCGACCAGCGCGAAGCCGGCAAGACGGAAGAAGATCTTCCAGCGGCGCGCGGCCCGCTGCTCGCGCAAGGTCGCCATCAGCACGCGCTCGAGCACATCGCGCTCCCAGCCGGCGCCGGTCTTGACCGGCCCCGCCGACTCGCCCTTGAGCCGCGCCTTGCGCTCGACCGACTCGCGGCGCGCGGCGGCCTCGGCGTCCCGGACCTCGGCCTCGAGCGGATAGTCGGCGTGGGGCGCGGTTTCAAGCCGCTCGCCGGGCTCGTTCCCGCCCTCACGCCGGACCTCGCTTCGGCCCTCGCTTCCGCCCTCTCGCCGGCCCTGGCCCTCGTCGTGGCGACCCGGTTCGCCATCCGGCTCGTTCGGGTTCACCGACGGTTTGTTCTGGTCTGTCATGCAAATACTCTCGAACGGGTGTCACCGCGCAAACATCGTTGCGCAGGCGGCCCCGAGGGTTTCCTCGGTCAAATCGCGGTTCTCGGGGTTTCCGATGCGCGGTCGCGGCGTCCGCCGCCTACGGCACCGGCGGTGGCGAAGGCGACGCCGGCGGATCGTCGTACGGCGACTCCGGTATCCAGTAGACGGCGCCGTCGCGCTCTTCGACCCGCAGCTTGGCGAGCGAAGCGCCGCGGCACGGTCCGCCGACGCACAGCCCGCTGTCGGGCGCATAGATCGCGCCATGTGTGGCGCACATCAAGTATAGGCCCGACGATTCGAAAAAGTGGCCTTCCTGCCAGTCGAGCTCCATCGGCACATGGGCGCACTGGTTCAGATAGCCATGCACCGCGCCCTCGTAGCGCACCGCGAAGGCGCCGATCTCGCGGCCGCCGATCACGACCGTGAAGCGCACGCCCACGCCGCCTTCGGCCAGCTCGTCCGCCGCGCACAGGCGGCGCGCGCCGGCCGGCACAGCCGGCGTGCCCGCCGCCGAGCCGGGTCGATCGGGTCCGGGACCGGCATCAGCCATGGGTATGCAGCCAGTCGTGCAGGTCGGCGATCGAGCTGGCGCAGTGCAGCGGCGTCATCGCCCGCAGCGAATCGGCCGGGTGGGCGCCATAGCAGACGCCGATGCCGTGGGCGCCGGCGTTGACCGCCATCTGCAGGTCGTGCGTGGTGTCGCCGATCATCACGGTGCGCCCCATCTCCTGGCCCAGTTCGCGCGTCAGCTCGTGCAGCATTGCCGGATGCGGCTTGGAGAACGTCTCGTCGGCGCAGCGCGTGGCATCGAACAGCGCCGTCAGGCCGGTGGCGGCCAGTGCCCGCTGCAGTCCGACGCGGGTCTTGCCGGTGGCCACGCCGAGGAAATAGTGCTGGGCCCGCAGCGCCTGCAGCATCTCCAGCACGCCGTCGAACAGCACCAGCTCGGCGTCGCGGGTCAGGAAGTGATACCGATAACGCTCGGCCAGCTTCGGATAGTCGACCGGGTCCAGCGTCGGGATCGCATATTCGAGCGCGTCCCTCAGCCCGAGTCCGATCACGTGGCGGGCGGCGTCCTCGTCGGGCACCGGCAGGCCAAGGTCGCGGCTGGCAAGCTGGATGCATTTGGCGATGGTCGGCGTGGAATCCATCAGGGTTCCATCCCAGTCGAAGACGATCAGGTCGAAGCGTTGCCGTGCCATGGGGGTTCTCGATCGAAAAAATTGGGCCGCCGAGGTGACGATGACGTCATCCGGCTAGGGGGCGTGGGTCGTAGACGCGTGGCCGGCCTGTCCCATCTGCTTCAGCTGGCGCAGGAAGGCTTCGCACTCGTCCGGCAGCGTCGCACTGAGCGTCAACGGCTGGCCGGTACCCGGATGCACGAACGTCAACCGGTGCGCGTGCAGGAACATCCGCTTCAGGCCCGGCTTGGCGCCAGCGCGCGCCAGTGCCTTGTTCAGCGCGAAGTCGCCGTACTTGTCGTCGCCGACGATGGGAAAGCCCAGTTGCGCCAGATGCACGCGAATCTGATGGGTGCGGCCGGTCTTGAGCTCGGCCTCCAGCAGCGTGTAGCCGGGGAAGGACGCGACACGGTTGAACACCGTATGGGACGGCTGGCCATCGGCCTGCACGCGCACGCGGCGCTCGCCGTCCGGCGTGGTGTACTTGAACAGCGGAAAGCGGGCGTGCTGGCGGTTGTGGCCGAATTCGCCGGCGACGCAGGCGAAATAGCGCTTGTCCATCGCGTTGTCGCGGATCTGCTGGTGCAGGTGCACCAGCGCGGCGCGCTTCTTGGCCAGCAGCAGGATGCCGGAGGTTTCGCGGTCGAGCCGGTGCACCAGCTCCAGGAAGCGGGCCTCGGGGCGCGCCTGGCGCAGCTGTTCGATCACGCCGAAGGCCACGCCGGAGCCGCCATGCACCGCCACCCCGGCCGGCTTGTCGATCACCAGCAGATGCGCGTCCTCGAACAGCACCGGAAACGAGGCCGCGGGCACGTAGACGTCGGCCGCCGCCGTCGCCGCCACCCGAAGTGGCGGAATGCGCACAACATCGCCCAGCTTCAGCCGGTAGGTCGCATCGACGCGGCCCTTGTTAACCCGTACCTCGCCGGAGCGCAGGATCCGGTAGACATGGCTCTTGGGCACGCCCTTGGCGACCCGCAGCAGGTAGTTGTCGATACGCTGACCGTCGGCGTCTTCCCCGATGGTCACATACGCCACCTGGGGCGCATCCGTGCCGGATCGCACCTCTTTTTCAATTCGATGGCGTAACTCATTCATTTTCAAATATAATTTCCGCGCTACCCCGGGCATAGCCGGCAGCGCAAGCGGTGTAAGCGAATTGTCGCATTTTACACTTCGGGTCACCGCTGGCCCGGCCCGGTCCCCCGCCATCGCGTAATCCGCAGGCGCCGGACGGGCAAATGGCGGTACAGGCCGACAGCTCCGCTGGCAGCCTACAGCAGTAAATAAAGTAACAAGCAGCACGCACGGTACCGGCTGTGCGCAGGAAAACCGCCCAAAGGCGGGTTCGGCGCGGACGCGGTCACGTGGGAGCAGAGTGTTCAGGTAGAACAGAATTTGAAGGCGGATGCCGATACGGCATTCGCTTCGGTGAGAGAAAGTCCCGCCGCACCGGAAATCGGTGCCGGCCGGTTGCCTGGCCCCTCGCCTGATCGACGACATGGTGACAATCGCGGCGCCCGGTCGCAGAACTCCAACAAGCAGCAGGTGCGCCTGCCTTGTCGGTCGCTCAGGTCGTGGTGGCATGCCGCCGCGTCCGACAACCTTGCTCTTTGACGCGTCCTGGCCGTTCGTGGCCGGCCCCGGTGCGAGCCGAAGCGCAAGCGGCATCCTGTCGTCGCTGCCCTCCCCCGCACCCCGGCCTCCGTCCGATATCGCCGCCTGACCCTGCGCGCAGCTCGCGCATGGCGGGCATGGCGGTCCGAACCCCGCGCAGCGCGCCGACGTCTCTCTCTTTCACCCGTGCCCAGCCGGCGGCTTGCATTCGCCCCGGCGCCTTCGGCAATTCTCACGCCACCTCTCGCTTCCTCGCGTGCTTTCGAAACGCCGCGCGGCACTACCGGTGCCGGCCGCGGCATTGGAACGAGGGTTTGCGATGAAACGCATGCTGTTCAATGCGACGCAGCAGGAGGAATTGCGCGTCGCCATCGTCGACGGTCAGAAACTGATCGACATCGACATCGAGACCGCCGGGCGCGAGCAGCGCAAGGGCAATATCTACAAGGGCGTGATCACCCGCATCGAGCCGTCGCTCGAAGCGTGTTTCGTCAACTACGGCGAAGAGCGCCACGGCTTCCTGCCGTTCAAGGAAGTGGCCCGTGCCTACTTCAAGGAAGGCGTCGACGTGCGCAACGCGCGCATCCAGGATGCGCTGCACGAAGGCCAGGAACTGATCGTCCAGGTCGAGAAGGAAGAGCGCGGCAATAAGGGCGCGGCGCTGACCACCTTCATCTCGCTGGCCGGCCGCTATCTGGTGCTGATGCCGAACAACCCGCGCGGCGGCGGCGTGTCGCGCCGCATCGAGGGCGAGGACCGCCAGGAACTGCGCGAGACGATGGGCCAGCTGACCGTCCCCGACGGCATGAGCATCATCGCCCGCACCGCCGGCATCGGCCGCTCGGCCGAGGAACTGCAGTGGGACCTGAACTATCTGCTGCAGCTGTGGAAGGCCATCGACGGCGCCGCGCTGGACAACAAGGCGCCGCTGCTGATCTATCTCGAGTCGAGCCTGGTGATCCGCGCGATCCGCGATTACTTCCAGCCCGACATCGGCGAGATCCTGATCGACACCGACGACATCTACGAGCAGGCCCGCGCCTTCATGAGCGTGGTGATGCCCGACAACATGAACCGCGTGAAGAAGTACCGGGACGACGTGCCCCTCTTCTCGCGTTTCCAGATCGAACACCAGATCGAATCCGCGTATTCCCGCATGGTGATGCTGCCGTCGGGCGGCGCCATCGTGATCGACCACACCGAGGCCCTGGTCTCGGTCGACGTCAACTCGGCGCGCGCCACCAAGGGCGCCGACATCGAGGAAACCGCGCTGCGCACCAACCTGGAAGCGGCCGACGAGATCGCCCGCCAGCTGCGCCTGCGCGACCTGGGCGGCCTGATCGTCATCGACTTCATCGACATGGAGTCGAACAAGGCGCAGAAGGACGTCGAGACGCGCCTGAAGGACGCGCTGCGCCATGACCGCGCGCGCGTGCAGATGGGCAAGATCAGCCGCTTCGGCCTGATGGAGCTGTCGCGCCAGCGCCTGCGTCCGTCGCTGTCCGAGGGCTCGCATATCACCTGCCCGCGCTGCAACGGCACCGGCCATATCCGCGATACCGAATCGTCCGCCCTGCAGGTGCTGCGCATCATCCAGGAAGAGGCGATGAAGGAAAACACCGCCGCGATCCACTGCCAGGTCCCGGTCGAGGTCGCCGCCTTCCTGCTGAACGAAAAGCGCCAGGACATCAACCTGATCGAGCTGCGCTTCAAGGTCAACGTGCTGCTGATCCCGAACAAGCATCTGGAAACGCCGCACTACAAGCTCGAGCGCCTGCGCCACGACGATCCGCGCCTGGAAGAGAGCACGGCCAGCTACCGCATGGCCGAGGCCGCCGCCAAGGAACTGGAGGCGGACACCAGCTACAGCAGCCGCAAGAAGGAAGACGCCAAGCCGCGCCAGGAAGCCGCGGTCAAGGGCATCACCCCCGAGCAGCCGGCCCCGGTATCGGTGCCGCGCCCCGAGCGCGCCCCGCGCCAGGAAGCCCCGGCCGCC
>NZ_JCBAJO010000229.1:0-7287 GCF_059772245.1 Cupriavidus sp. R6-3 | reverse complement strand
AGGGCGGCAGCAAGGCCGCCACGGCCGGCAAGCTCGGCGCCGCGCTGACGCAGGCGGTGCAGATGGAGACCGTGCGCGATGCCCCGCTGCAGGCGCTGGTCCGTGCCGGACAGCAGGTGTGGGACACCAGCGTGCTGTCGCTGAAGCTGCTCGGCCGCATGCTGATCGGCCAGGCTTCGCTGCAGAACCTCAGCGGTCCGCTGACCGTCGCCGACTACGCGGGCAAGGCCGCGAACCTCGGCTGGCAACCGTTCGTCGGCTTCCTGGCGCTGGTCAGCGTCAGCCTCGGTGTATTGAATTTGTTACCCATTCCGGTATTGGACGGGGGGCATTTGCTGTATTATTGCGTTGAATTTTTGACTGGCAGGCCCGTTCCAGACCACTGGCAGGCTGTGCTGCAGAAGGTCGGCATTGCCTGCATCTTGCTCCTGACTTCGCTCGCCTTGTTCAACGACGTCAGCCGCCTGTTTCTCGCGCGCAGCTAGAATCCGGTGCGCAACGACGTAGCGGCGTGCTGTGGCACCGGCCACGGCGTACCGTTGCGGACCTTGTCGCGAGGCCGCCCGGCGAAGCATCAGAGCCCAATCCTGCATGGAATCAAAGAGGGGATCAAGATTGATCAGACATAAGCGCATCTCGCTTAGCATGCTGGCGAGTGCCATCATCGCGGCCTGGGCACCGGCGGGCTGGGCCGCGGATCCGTTTGTGGTCAGGGATATTCGGGTTGAAGGTCTGCAGCGGGTAGAACCCGGCACGGTCTTCGGCTATCTGCCAGTCAAGGTAGGCGAGACCTTCACCGACGACAAGGGCGCCGACGCGATCCGCGCGCTCTACAACACCGGCTTCTTCAAGGACGTGCAGATCCGCGCCGAGGATGGCGTGCTGGTCGTCCACGTCGAGGAACGCCCGGCCATCTCGCAGCTCGAGTTCGTCGGCATCAAGGAGTTCGACAAGGACACGCTGCGCCGTTCGCTGCGAGCCGTCGGCGTGGCCGAGGCGCGCTACTACGACCGCGCGCTGATCGACAAGGCCGAGCAGGAACTGAAGCGCCAGTACGTCGCGCGCGGCTACTACGCGGCCGAGGTGCAGACCACGATCACGCCGGTGGACCGCAACCGCGTCTCCGTCGTGTTCAACGTCGACGAAGGCCCGATCGCCAAGATCCGGCAGATCAATATCGTCGGCAACAAGGCCTTCAAGGAAGGCACGCTGCGCGACGAGATGCAGCTGTCCACGCCGAACTGGCTGTCCTGGTACACCAAGAACGACCTGTACTCGAAGCAGAAGCTGACGGCCGACCTGGAGGCGCTGCGCTCGTTCTACCTGAACCGCGGCTATCTCGAGTTCGCGATCGAATCGACCCAGGTGTCGATCACGCCGGACAAGAAGGACATCTACCTGACGCTGAACATCAAGGAAGGCGACCAGTACAAGGTGTCCGACATCCGCCTCGCCGGCGAGCTGCTCGGCAAGCAGGAAGAAATGGAGAAGCTGCTGACCCTGAAGAAGGGCGACATCTTCTCGTCGGAAAAGCTGACGCAGAGCACCAAGGCCATCACCGACCTGATGGGCACCTACGGCTATGCGTTCACCACCATCAATCCGCAGCCGCAGATCGACCGCGAGAAGCGCGAGGTCGCGCTGACGCTGATGGTCGACCCGGGCCGCCGCGTCTACGTGCGCCGCGTCAACGTGGTCGGCAACAGCAAGACCCGCGACGAGGTGGTGCGCCGCGAGATGCGCCAGATGGAAAGCTCGTGGTTCGACAGCGAGAAGCTGACGCAATCGCAGGCCCGCATCAACCGCACCGGCTACTTCACCGACACCAACATCACCACCGAGGACGTGCCGGGCGCGCCCGACCAGGTCGATGTGAACGTCAACGTCACCGAGAAGCCGACCGGCCAGATCAGCCTGGGCATGGGCTTCTCGTCGACCGACAAGCTCGTGCTGCAGGCCGGCCTGCGCCAGGACAACGTGTTTGGTTCGGGTACCAGCCTGGGCCTGGACGTCAACACCGCGAAGTCGTTCCGCACGATTGCCCTGACGCAGTACGACCCGTATTTCACCGTCGACGGCATCAGCCGCTCCACCGACATCTACTACCGGACCTCGCGCCCGCTGTACTACATCGGCGACCAGGACTACCGCATCGTGTCGACCGGCGGCGGCTTCAAGTTCGGCGTGCCGTTCTCGGAGAACGACACGGTGTTCTTCGGCATCGGCTACGAGCGGACCGAACTGACGGTGTCGAACAACACGCCGATTCAGTACCAGCGCTGGGTACGCGAGAACGGCGACGTCACCAACAACTTCCCGTTCACGATCGGCTGGGCACGCGATCGCCGCGACAGCGCGCTGATCCCGACCAAGGGTCCGTACACGCAGGCCAACCTCGAAGTCGGCCTGCCCGGCATCGGCGATACGCAGTACTACCGCGCCACGCTGCAGCAGCAGTACTACTATCCGCTGTCGAAGGCCTTCACGCTGGCGTTCAACGGCGAGATCGCCTACGGCCACGGCTACGCCGGCAAGGACTTCCCGGTCTTCAAGTACTTCTACGCCGGCGGTATCGGCTCGGTGCGCGGCTACCAGACCAGCACGCTGGGCCCGAAGGACCAGAACGGCAACCCGATCGGTGGTGCCTCGAAGGTGATCGGCAACGTCGAATTCATCTTCCCGCTGCCGGGCTCCGGCGTGGACCGCACGCTGCGGCTCTTTACGTTCTTTGATTTCGGTAACGTGTACCAGGAAGGCGAGGCGCCGCGCTTCAGCGATCTGCGGTATTCGACCGGCCTCGGCCTGTCGTGGCTGTCGCCGATCGGTCCGCTGAAGGTCAGCGTGGGCTTCCCGCTCAAGCGCGAAGAGGGCGACCGCACCCAGCGCTTCCAGTTCCAGATCGGTACCGCGTTCTGACAGAGGTCGATTCATGAAAAATACAACCCGCATCATCCAATCGTTTGCCGTCGCCGCCGCGGCGGCGGCCGCACTGGCGGTGGCCGCGCCCGCCGGCGCGCAGGAAACCCGCATCGCCGCCGTCAATTCCGAGCGCATCCTGCGCGATTCGCAGCCGGCCAAGCAGGCCCAGGTCAAGCTGGAGCAGGAGTTCTCCAAGCGCGACCGCGAGCTGCAGGACATGGCCCAGAAGATCAAGGGCATGGCCGACCGGCTCGACAAGGACACCGCCGTGCTGGCGGACGCCGACCGCCAGCGCCGCCAGCGCGAGCTGGCCGATCTGGACCGCGAATTCCAGCGCAAGCAGCGCGAGTTCCGCGAGGACCTGAACCAGCGCCGCAACGAGGAACTGGCGCAGGTGCTCGAGCGCGCCAACCGCGTGATCCGGCAACTGGCGGAGCAGCGCAAGTACGATCTGATCGTGCAGGAAGCCGTCTACGTCAATCCGCGCATCGACATCACCGACGATGTGATGAAGGCCCTGAACGCCGGCGGCAAGTAAGCCGTCCGCGTTCGTCGTTCCAGGAAGTACCGCGATGAAGACACCCACACTGGGTCAGCTCGCCACGGACACCGGCGCGCAAGTTGTGGGTGATCCCACGCTGGCCGTGCGCGGCCTCGCGCCGCTCGACCAGGCCGGGGAAGGGCAGCTGTCCTTCCTGTCCAATCCGCTGTATCTGCCGCAGGCGCTGACCTCGTCGGCCGCCGCGGTGATCGTCTCGCCGGCCGACCTCGAGCGCATCCGAGAGCAGGGCCACGCCGACGACCGCAACTGGCTGGTCGCGCGCAATCCTTACGTCTGCTTCGCCCGCATCGCGCAGCAGTTCGACCGCGCCGCCAACCACGACCCGCGCACCGGCATCGATCCGCGCGCCAGCGTCGCCGACGATGCGGTGGTCCCCGCCTCCTGCTATATCGGCCCCAATGTCGTGATCGAAGCCGGCGCCCGGCTCGGCGAACGCGTGCGCGTGCTGGCCAACACCTATATCGGCGCGGGCGCGCAGATCGGCGACGACACGCTGCTGTACGCCAACGTATCGATCTATCACCGCTGCGTGGTCGGGCAACGCTGCATCGTCCACAGCGGCGCGGTGATCGGCGCCGATGGTTTCGGTTTTGCGCCGGACATCCGGCCGGACGGCGTCGAATACGTCAAGATTCCGCAGACCGGCCGCGCGGTGCTCGGCGACGATGTCGAGATCGGCGCCAACACCGCGGTCGACCGCGGCGCGATGGGCGACACCGTGATCGAGGAAGGCTGCAAGATCGACAACCAGGTCCAGATCGCGCATAACGTGCGCGTCGGCGCCCACACCGTGATCGCCGGCTGCGCGGCGGTGGCCGGCAGCACCCGGATCGGCCGCTTCTGCATGATCGGCGGCTCGGCCAATTTCGCCGGCCATCTGCAGATCGCCGATCGCACCACGGTATCAGGCGGGACCTCGATCACCAAATCGATCGCCAGGCCGGGCCAGCACTTCACCAGCGTGTTTCCCTTCCTGCCGCATGGCGACTGGGAGCGCAACGCCGCCATCGTGCGGGGGCTGTCCAAGCTGCGCGAGCGCGTGATGCAGCTGGAGAAGCGCCTGCGCGGGCAGGGCCCGGACGCCACGACAAAGAATACGGAAGAGAAATCATCATGACCGCCACCGACATCGACATCCGCCAGATCCTGAAGCTGTTGCCGCATCGCTACCCGATCCTGCTGGTGGACCGCGTGCTCGAGTTCGAGCCGCAGAAGCGCATCAAGACGCTGAAGAACGTCACCATCAACGAGCCGTACTTCCAGGGCCATTTCCCCGGCGCGCCAGTGATGCCGGGCGTGATGATCCTCGAAGCGCTGGCGCAGTCGGCCGGCCTGCTGACCTTCGGCGCCGACATGGAGCGCAAGGAAGGCTCGCTGTACTACTTCGTCGGCATCGACGGCGCCCGCTTCAAGCAGGTGGTCTATCCGGGCGACCAGCTGCATATGCATGTCTCGGTCGAACGCTATATCCGCGGCATCTGGAAATTCAAGGCCTACGCGACTGTCGAAGACAAGGTCGCCTGCGAGGCCGAACTGATGTGCACCGTCAAGCAGGCCGACGCCTGAAGACACGGCGCCAGGCGCCGTCTTGACGCGGCGTCCGCCACGGCGGACGCGCCGCCCACCCCAAGATCGATAGGACTTTCACGCATGACGCAAATCCATCCCACCGCCCTGGTCGACCCGAAGGCCGAACTGGCGGCCGACGTCAGCGTCGGACCGTTTTCCATCGTCGGTCCCCATGTGCGGATCGGCAGCGGTACCGTGATCGGTGCGCATACCACGATCGAAGGCCATACCACCGTCGGCGCGGACAACCGCATCGGGCCGTACGCCTCGGTCGGCGGCGCGCCGCAGGACATGAAGTACCGCGACGAGCCGACCCGGCTGGTGATCGGCGACCGCAACCGCATCCGCGAATTCACCACGATCCATACCGGCACGGTGCAGGACGAGGGCGTGACCAGCATCGGCAACGACAACTGGATCATGGCGTACGTGCATATCGCGCACGATTGCCGCGTCGGCAACCACACCGTGTTCTCGAGCAATGCGCAGATCGCCGGCCACGTGCAGGTCGGCGACTGGGCCATCCTCGGCGGCATGAGCGGGGTGCACCAGTTCGTGCGCATCGGCGACCATGCGATGCTGGGCGGCGCCTCGGCGCTGGTGCAGGACGTGCCGCCGTTCGTGATCGCGGCCAGCGACAAGAACGGCAACAAGGCCACGCCGCACGGCATCAACGTCGAAGGGCTGCGCCGCCGCGGTTTCGACGCCGGCCAGATCGCCGCGCTGCGCCAGGCCTACAAGCTGCTGTACAAGTCGGACCTGGGCTTCGACCAGGCCCAGGCCGAGATCGGCCAGATGCTGGCCCAGGCCGATGCGAGCACCGCCGTGCCGCTGCGCGCCTTCCTCGACTTCATCGCCGCGACCAAGCGCGGCATCGTGCGCTGAAGCCCGGCGTCGCCATGGCCGACGCGAAAATGCAGCCGATTCCGGTATTCGAATCCCAGGCCGCCGCGGCCCCGTCGGCGCTGTCCGACTTGCGTGGCGAGATTGCGATGGTGGCCGGCGAGGCCTCGGGCGACCTGCTTGCCTCGCTGCTGTTGTCGGGGCTGCGGGCCCGGCTCGGCGACGCGGTGTCCTACTCGGGCATCGGCGGCGCGCGCATGATGTCGCAGGGCTTCGTCTCCCATTGGCCGATGGAGACCCTGTCGGTCAACGGCTATGTCGAGGTGCTGGGCTCGCTGCGCGAGATTCTCGCCACGCGGCGCGCGATCCGCGACAGGCTGCTGGCCGATCCGCCGCTGTGCTTCATCGGCGTCGACGCGCCCGACTTCAATTTCGGCCTGGAGGTGCCGCTGCGCCGCGCCGGCATTCCGGTCGTGCACTTCGTCAGCCCGTCGATCTGGGCCTGGCGGGGCGGGCGCATCCGCACCATCGCGAAAGCCGTCGACCATATCCTCTGCCTGTTCCCGTTCGAGCCCGAGATCTACGCCAAGGCCGGCATCGCCGCGACCTATGTCGGCCATCCGCTGGCCGACGTGATTCCGATGGTGCCCGACGTCGACGGCGTGCGCGCCAGGCTGGGCCTGCTGCCCGGGCGCCGCGTGGTGGCGGTGCTGCCGGGAAGCCGGCAGTCCGAGGTCCGGCACCTGGGCGCGACGTTCTTCGCCGCGATGGCGCAGATGCGGCAGATGGACAACGCGCTGGCCTTCGTGGTGCCGGCCGCCAATGCGTCGCTGCGGGCCGTGATCGAATCGCATGCCAGCGAATATCCCGAACTCGATGTCACCATCGTCGACGGCCAGTCGCACCTGGCGATGGAGGCGGCCGACGTGGTGCTGCTCGCCAGCGGCACCGCGACGCTGGAGGCGGCGCTGTACAAGAAGCCGATGGTGATTTCGTACAAGGTGCCCTGGCTGACCGCGCAGATCATGAAGCGGCAGGGCTATTTGCCCTATGTCGGCCTGCCGAATATCCTGTCGGGACGCTTCGTCGTTCCAGAGCTGCTGCAGGACGACGCCACGCCCGAGGCGCTGGCGCGCGAGACGCTGCTGCAGCTGAACGACCAGGACAACACCGCCTTCCTGTACGAGCACTTTACGCAGATGCACCAGACCCTGCGCCGCAATACCGCCGATATCGCCGCCGACGTGGTGGTCGATCTGCTGCGCAGCCGGAGGGCCGGCTGATGGCGCGGCTGCCTGCGCGCAATCCCGGCACCGGTGCCGCCGCCGGAACGGCCACTGGCGCCGCGAAGGCCGGCAAGACCGGCGCGAAGACCAGGGCCGCCACGGCCGCGA
>NZ_JCBAJO010000228.1:0-7340 GCF_059772245.1 Cupriavidus sp. R6-3 | reverse complement strand
GGGGTCGTCTCAGAAAACGGAAAAAATCGTACGCTAAGCACCGCAAAGAAACTCGTGATGGACAGGCACGCTACGGTCGCGGGTCGTGCCTGCCCATTGCTCAGTTGCCCTTGACGCGCAACAGTGTCAGCGTACCGGCAGCCATCAACACGGCCGCCAGCCCGAAACCGACCACAGGCGAGACCGCCGTCCACACCACGCCGACCGAGGCGCTGGAAATGAACTTGGCAGCGCCATTGACGGTGCCCAGCGCGCCATAGCTCATCGCCAGCGTGTCCGGCTGCACCATCTCGGCCGTCACGGTGGACTCCAGCGCTTCCTGGACCGCCACGTACAGACCGGCAATGAAGAACACCCCGGCCAGCAGCGGCACGCTGGCTATGCCCAGCCAGAATGCGAGCGCCGTCAGCACCGCCGTCAGTGTGCCCAGCACATAACCGGCAATCAGCACCGGCAAGTGGCCGACACGATCCGCCAGCACGCCCACTGGGTAGGAAACAGCGACCTGCACGAGGTTGCGCCACACATAGAGAAGGCCAGCCACCTGTGCCGCCTGGATAACGCCCAGCGAGGGGGTCAGCAAGGTCGTGGCCGCCAGGATCAACAGGCTGTGCGAGAAATCACCGATGCCAAAGATGCCGACCGCGCCGAGATAGCGTTTGAACCGGGCGGGCAGGCCACGCAGCGAGCTGAAGAACTTCAGGGCCGGGTTGGGCGAATGCTCCGGGTCTTTGACCAGCGTGAGAAACGCCAGCACGGCTAAGACACCCGGAATCACCGACAGCCATAATACGAGCCGGAAGGGTCCAGCCGCGTCGCTCCAATGAATGCCTTGCGCCCAACCCAGCAGCGCGACGCCCAGCAAGGGGCCGATCACCGCACCCACGGTGTCGGCAGCCCGGTGAAAGCCGAAGGCGCGGCCACGCGTTTCCGGCGACACGGCCTGGATAACGATGGCATCACGCAGCGGGCCGCGCAGCCCTTTGCCGAACCAGGACACGATGCGCCCCAGCAGCAGGAGGGGCCAGCCAGCCGCCAGCGCGATCAGCACCTGCCCCAACGGGGTCAGTCCGTAGCCGACCATCACAAAGAGCTTGCGGTGTCCCAGCTTGTCGGCGATGTAGCCAGACACCATCTTGGTGAATGCGGCGATGGCGTCGGCAATGCCTTCGATGAGGCCAAGCACGGCGGCGGGAATGCCGAGTACGGCCAGAAAGCCAGGCAGGATGACCGTGGTGGTTTCGTAGCAGAAATCCCCCAATGAGCTCGTGATCCCCGCACCTGCGACGGTGCGGTTGAGCCAGCGTTTCGGCGGATCATCCGTTGACGTCGTCATTGTGGTTGTCCTTTTCTGCATGTTGCCAGAAGGTCCAACTCTGGCGTGTAGGCAGCGGTTTTCACGTCGAACATCCCGAGCAAGGTGTGAAACAGGTGATCGTGACTTACCGGTGCCCGAGAGGCATGAGTTTGCATACAGGCTTGGTCGGCATAAACCTGACTCGACTGCCACCAGATCATCGGCACCTTGATCTGCTCATCCGGCGCGATGACGTAAGGTATGCCATGGAGATACAGGCCTTTCTCGCCGAGCGATTCCCCATGATCGGAAACGTACAGCAGCGCCGTGTCGTGTGAGCGGATGCCGGACAGCAGGTCAATGGTACGGGCAAGCACATGATCGGTGTAAAGCACGGCGTTGTCGTAGGTGTTCACCAAGGCTTCATGCGAACAGCTGGCCAGATCGGTGGTGTCGCAGGTTGGCGACCAGCGTCGGTAGCTTGCGGGATAGCGCTGGAAATACGCTGGGCCGTGATTGCCCAGCATATGCAGAACGATCAGCATATCGCTGCGGCTTGTTGTTATCTTCTCGGCCAACCCTTCGAGCAGAATTTCATCCAGGCAGCGCTCGCCATGGCACAGTGTGGGATGGCCTGCCGAAGACAGGTTTTCAAAGGGCAGTCCATCACAGACGCCTTTACAGCCCGACTGGTTATCGCGCCAGAGAATGTTGACGTCACTACGGTTTAAAACGTGCAGCACGGACTCGCGCCGACGAATCTGGCGTTCGTCGTAGTCGCGCCGACCATTGAGGGAAAACATGCAGGGAAGGGATGTAGCCGTATCCGTCCCGCAACTGGTGACATCGGAAAAATTGATCACGTCGCGTGCGGCCAACTCAGGGGTGGTTTGTCGTTCATAGCCGCTCAACCCCCAATTAGCCGCCCTGACGGTTTCCCCGACAACCAGTACGAGAGCACGAGGACGGCGGCCTTGTTCTTGAGGCCCTCGATGCGCATCGGCTGCAACGACTTCCCTTGCTTCGTCTGCTGACGATGACGCCTGTTCAGTCAAAACCCGAATGCCCGAGATGACGTAGTTTGCAGGAGTGATCAAATAGCGAAGCGGCTTGTTTTCACGAAGCGTGGGTATCAGCACATCCATGACTGGCCACAGACCCATGGAAATCATGGCGAGAGCGCCAGCCAGACAAGCGCTGCGCATCATTACCGCTTGTTTCCAGCCCGTTCGTAAAACCCTGACTCTCGCAATCCACCACACGGATACGGCTGCAACCAACAAGTAGGGCAGCATTCTCCATTGCAACAGCTCACTGGCTTCCCTGACGTCCGTCTCCATCAGATTCCGCAGCATGGCCTTGTCGAGATAAACCCCGTAGTTGCGCATGAAATAAACGGCGGCGGGCGTCATGACAGCAAGCAGAATCAGTAGTGGCTTGACACTCCAGCGCGTGGCCACCAGAAGGAGCAACAACCATTGCAGCCCGGTGATCAGCAACCCAGTGCAAAGGAGCATTAGCCATGTTCCAGAAGTTAGGGAGTCGCGTCCAGCAAGAAGGGCATTCCAAAACACGCCATTGCACAGCAGGGTGAACACAAGGCTGATGAACAGAGTCAAAAATTCAGTGCGCACTTGCGGGCGCATTTTCAAGAAAGTGATAAATGCAGACAACCGCATGAAATATGTCCTCTTCTTTCAACGGTTTTCATCGTGAGCGTCGAACACCCGTTGCGCGTAGGCGTCCAGCAAGGCTTCGCAGCCTTTGAGCCGTTCGGCTGCCTCTGCGGCCAGCGTGGCACCGTAGAAGTCGAGCTTGGCGATTTTTTCCAGCCAGGACTGGAGCTTCTTCAGATCGACATCGTTTTCTTCCAACTCGGCGTAGGTGAAGTGCTGAACTTCGGTTTCGTGGGCGATCTCGGCCTCGAAGTCGGCGCACTTGCCAAGGAGTTCTTTGTATTCCTCGTCGCGGTCTGCCTTGAAGCGGGCAATGACTTTGTCTTCCTGAGCACGATCAAGCGCAACCGTTTCCAGCAGGACGGAATCGCCCGCCATTTCGTTGATCTCGTTCTCGATGATCTTGAGTCGCCGGGTGTGATCGTCGGTCTTGGGCAGCAAGCAGACGCCGTTTTGTAGATAGACAGCGCCCATGCCTTTGAGCTTGCGCCACAGCGCGATGCGCTTCTTGGCCGGTTCGGGTGGCACCTTGTAGGTGAGCAATAACCAGTTTTGTGCGTTCATTCAAACATCTTCATGCATTAGATGTGAACAACTATAACGTAACGGCCGTTTCATTTCAATAGAAACATAAAGCAAAGCACCCTACGCGCTGGCCAATGCCGTCCGGTTGAGGCATACCCTAACTTGGCGTCAACCCATCCAAGCCATAAGCGTCAGAATAGAGTCGCCTTGCCAATTGTTTGACATAAGCCGGCAAAGGTCATAGAGTTATTCCTGACACATCCAATCAGGAAAACACCTTGCACGGTCAACGCATCGGTTACATCCGCGTCAGCAGCTTCGATCAGAACCCGGAACGGCAGCTTGAACACGTCCAGGTGGACAAGGTGTTCACCGACAAGGCGTCAGGCAAGGACACCCAACGTCCCGAGCTGGACCGTCTGCTCGCCTTCGTGCGTGAGGGCGACACCGTAGTGGTGCACAGCATGGATCGTCTTGCACGCAACCTGGACGATCTGCGCCGCTTGGTGCAGGGCCTCACCCAGCGCGGCGTGCGCATCGCGTTCGCGAAGGAACACTTGACCTTCACCGGGGAAGACTCGCCGATGGCAAACCTTATGCTGTCAGTGATGGGTGCATTCGCCGAGTTCGAACGCGCCTTGATCCGTGAGCGTCAGCGTGAAGGCATCGCGCTCGCCAAGAAACGCGGAGCGTACCGAGGCCGCAAAAAGGCGCTTTCGCCGGATAGGGTGGCCGAGTTGCGGCAGCGTGCAGCCGCTGGCGAGAAAAAGGCCCACCTCGCCCGCGAGTTCGGCATCAGCCGCGAGACCTTGTACCAATACTTAAGAACGGACGACTGACCATGCCCCGCCGCTCCATCCTGTCCGTCGCTGAGCGGGCCAGCCTGTTGGCCTTACCCGATACCGAAGATGAGTTGATCCGGCTCTACACCTTCAGCGAGGCCGACCTGTCGTTGATTCGCCAGCGGCGCGGCGACGCGAACCGGCTCGGTGTAGGGGTGCAGTTGTGCTTGCTGCGCTTTCCTGGTCAGGGACTGCTTCCCGATGCCACAGTGCCTGTGTCCTTGCTGCAATGGATCGGACGGCAACTGCGCACTGATCCCGCATGCTGGCCGCTGTACGCCGAGCGCGATGAAACCCGGCGCGAACACCTGCTCGAACTGCGGGCATACCTGGGCATGGTGCCGTTCGGTTTGGCCCATTACCGCCAGGCCGTCAAAGCAACGACCGAGCTGGCCTTGCAGACGGATAAGGGCATCGTGTTGGCTGCCAGCGTCCTTGACGCGCTGCGCCACCGGCACATCATCTTGCCGACGCTGGATGTCGTCGAGCGCGTCTGCGCCGAGGCCATCACCCGCGCCAACCGGCGCATCTATGAAGCCCTGTCCGAGCTGCTGTCGAGCGGGCACCGGCATCGCCTCGACGATCTGCTGAAACGTCGTGACAACGGCAAGACGACTTGGCTGGCCTGGCTGCGCCAGTCGCCTGTCAAACCGAACTCCCGTCACATGCTCGAACACATTGAGCGGCTCAAGGCGTGGCAGGCGCTCGACCTGCCTTCCGGCATCGAGCGGTCAGTACACCAGAACCGCCTGCTCAAGATCGCCCGCGAGGGTGGCCAGATGACGCCCGCCGACCTGGCCAAGTTCGAGCCGCAGCGTCGTTACGCGACCCTGGTGGCGCTCGCCATCGAGGGCATGGCCACCGTCACCGACGAGATCATTGACCTGCACGACCGCATCCTGGGCAAGCTGTTCAACGCCGCCAAGAACAAGCATCAGCAGCAGTTCCAAGCGTCCGGCAAGGCGATCAATGCCAAGGTGCGATTGTTCGGCCGCATCGGTCAGGCGCTGATCGAGGCCAAGCAAGCTGGCCGCGATCCGTTCGCCGCCATCGAGGCCGTCATGTCCTGGGACGCCTTCGCCGAGAGCGTCACCGAAGCTCAGAAGCTCGCGCAGCCCGAGGACTTCGATTTCCTGCACCGCATCGGCGAGAGCTACGCCACGTTGCGCCGCTACGCGCCAGAATTCCTTGCCGTGCTCAAGCTGCGGGCCGCGCCCGCCGCCAAGGACGTGCTCGATGCCATCGACGTGCTGCGCGGCATGAACAGCGATAACGCTCGCAAGGTGCCCGCTGATGCGCCGACCGGCTTCATCAAGCCGCGCTGGCAGAAGTTGGTGATGGCCGACGCCAGTATCGACCGGCGCTACTACGAGCTGTGCGCACTGTCAGAACTCAAGAACTCGCTGCGCTCGGGCGACATCTGGGTACAGGGGTCGCGCCAGTTCAAGGACTTCGAGGACTACCTAGTGCCGCCCGCGAAGTTCGCCAGCCTCAAGCTGGCCAGCGAATTGCCGCTGGCCGTGGCTACCGATTGCGACCAGTACCTGAATGAGCGGCTGACGTTACTGGAAACACAGCTTGCCACGGTCAACCGCATGGCGGCAGCCAACGACCTGCCGGATGCCATCATCACCGAGTCGGGCCTGAAGATCACGCCGCTGGATGCGGCAGTGCCCGACACCGCGCAGGCACTGATTGACCAGACAGCGATGATCCTGCCGCACGTCAAGATCACCGAACTGCTGCTTGAAGTCGATGAATGGACGGGCTTCACCCGGCACTTCACGCACCTGAAATCCGGCGACTTGGCCAAGGACAAGAATCTGCTGTTGACCACCATCCTTGCCGATGCAATCAACCTTGGCCTGACCAAGATGGCCGAGTCCTGTCCCGGCACGACCTACGCCAAGCTGGCGTGGCTGCAAGCCTGGCATACCCGCGACGAAACCTACTCGACGGCGCTGGCTGAACTGGTCAACGCCCAATTACGGCATCCCTTCGCTGGGCATTGGGGTGACGGCACTACATCATCATCGGACGGCCAGAACTTCCGAACCGGGAGCAAGGCCGAGAGCACCGGGCATATCAACCCGAAGTACGGCAGCAGCCCTGGGCGGACTTTCTACACCCACATCTCCGACCAGTACGCGCCGTTTCACACCAAGGTGGTCAACGTCGGCGTGCGCGACTCGACCTATGTGCTCGACGGCCTGCTGTACCACGAATCCGACCTGCGTATCGAGGAACACTACACCGATACGGCGGGCTTCACCGATCACGTCTTCGCCCTGATGCACCTCTTGGGCTTCCGCTTCGCGCCGCGCATCCGCGACCTGGGCGACACCAAGCTCTACATTCCGAAGGGCGAAGCCGCCTATGACGCGCTGAAGCCGATGATCGGCGGCACGCTCAACATCAAGCACGTCCGCGCCCATTGGGAAGAAATCCTGCGGCTGGCTACCTCGATCAAGCAGGGCACGGTGACGGCCTCGCTGATGTTGCGCAAGCTCGGCAGCTATCCGCGCCAGAACGGCTTGGCCGTCGCCTTGCGCGAGCTGGGACGCATCGAGCGCACGCTGTTCATTCTGGACTGGCTACAAAGCGTGGAACTGCGTCGCCGCGTGCATGCCGGGTTGAACAAGGGCGAAGCCCGCAACGCGCTGGCCCGTGCCGTGTTCTTCAACCGCCTGGGCGAAATCCGCGACCGCAGTTTCGAGCAGCAGCGCTACCGGGCCAGCGGCCTCAACCTAGTAACGGCGGCCATCGTATTGTGGAACACGGTCTATCTGGAGCGGGCGGCGAACGCCCTGCGCGGCCACGGTCAAGCCGTCGATGACGGCCTGTTGCAGTACCTGTCGCCACTCGGCTGGGAACACATCAACCTGACCGGCGATTACCTCTGGCGTAGCAGCGCCAAGATCGGCGCGGGGAAGTTCAGGCCGCTACGTCCGCTCTCCGGGTCTTAGCGTACGATTTTTTCCGTTTTCTGAGACGACCCCA
>NZ_JCBAJO010000227.1:0-7402 GCF_059772245.1 Cupriavidus sp. R6-3 | reverse complement strand
CGGCGCGTGGGGCGCTGCGGCGAATGACGTCGAAAGGCACCGCCCGCCCGGCGGGTCCCCCAGCCAGTGTTGCAATGCGCGCCCGAGCGTGTCGAGATCGATCGGCTTGAACAGGCAATCGTCCATGCCGGCCGCCAGGGCTTGCTGGCGGTTGTGCGGCCGCGCGTCGGCGCTGTAGCCAAGCACGGGCACGCGCGACCGGGCCAGGGCCCGCTCCTGCGCGCGCAGCTTGCGCGCCAGCGTGAAGCCGTCCATGCCGGGCATGTTGCAGTCGAGGATCACGAGATCGAAGGTGGGGTCCGGCGCCGCGCACCGCACCAGCGCCTCGTGGGCATCGCCGGTACCGATTGCCTCCACCCCCAGATGACGCAGCTGCCTGGCCAGCAGCATCCGGCCCGCCGGATGGTCGTCGACGATCAGCGCGCAATAGCCCTTGCGCAATGGCGCGATCGCCGGCCGGCCGCGAGCGGCCTGACGGCTGTCGCCGCGCAGCGCGCGTCCTGCACAGGCCTCCGCGGTCAGCGTCAGCGTCAGCAGCGCGGTGGTGCCCTGGCCCGGCCGGCTGAGCAGTTCGAGGTCCCCGCCCATCTGGCGGGCGAGCTGGCGCGAGATCGACAGACCGAGGCCGGTACCGCTGGTCGAGCGCGCTTCCGCGGCCCGGAAGAAGGGCTCGAACAGCCGGGGCATCTGGTCCGCTGCGATGCCGGGGCCGCGGTCGCGCACCACGATGCGCACCGTTTCCCGATCGACATCCTCGCCCGCGCTCTCGAGCTTCACCGTGATGTCGCCATGGCCGCTGAACTTGATCGCATTGCTGAGCAGATTGCCGACCACCTGCCGCAGCCGCTGCGGGTCGGCCCGATGGCGGCGGGCCCGCAGCGTGCCCAACTGCAGGCGGATGCGCAGACCGCGCGATGCCGCCAGCGGCCGAAACGCCTGGACCCACTGCTGCAGCAGCGTATCGAGCTGCACCGGCTCCGGCCGGATTTCCATTCGGCCCGCCTCCAGCCGCGCCATGTCGAGCAGATCGCCGACCAGCGCGACCAGCGACTTGGCGCAGTCGTGCGCGGTGTCGATGTAGTGGCGGGCCTCGCCATGGATCGCGGTCTTGTGCTTGAGCAGATCGAGGATGCCGATCACCGCGTGCATCGGTGTCCGGATTTCATGGCAGATCGTCGCCAGCAGGCTCAGGCGATCCGCATCGGGCGATGCGCCGGGGGAAGCACCGACGGCAGCGCCGACGGCAGAGCCCACACAAGGCGAGGGACCACGGTGGCCGCCGTCCGCGGACGGCCGCATGCCGGCCGCGCTGCGGCGGGTGGCCGGGCGTGCGTTGCCCAGGCGCCGGTGCAGCGTGGTGGCGGCGCGGGCGATGCGCCGGCCGTGGCGATGCAGGGCGACCGCGCACGCACCCATTGCCGTCATCCACAGCAAGGTGCCGAGCGAGCAGGTCAGCAGCCATGGCCGACGTCCGTGGTGCGCGTGCGCGGGCGCCGGCAGCGCAGCGGGAACCGCAGCGGGCATCTGCGCCGTCGACACCCAGCCGGCCTGCAGCGCGTCCCAGTGCGCTGGCGGGATCGCGGCCAATGCCTTGTTCAGGATCATGCGCAGCTGCGGCGCCGCCGGCGAAACGCCGAAGCCGATCGCGGCCGGCTGCGGGCCCAGCGGAGCGGCCACGCGCAGCCATGGCGCGAAGGCGTAGCGGACCATGTAGTGCGCGCAGGTCAGCGTGTCGACCGCGGCGTCGGCCTGGCCGTGCGCGACCATGCGGTAAGCCTCGGTCGTGGAACTGGTGCGGATGACGGTGGCGTTGGGAACCTGTGCGAGGCGCTCCGCCAGGCCGCGGCTGCTGCGGCGCACGGCGATGCGCATGCCGGCCAGGCCCGCGGCATCCCGGATGGCGCCGTTGGCGGCGTGGGTGGTGATGACCCATGGCGTAATCAGATAGGGCAGCGATGGCTGCAACCGGCGCGCCCGGCGTCCCGATTCGCGCATCGCGGCGGCATCGGGCGGCGGCGAGTCCGCCGTCACCGCGGGCACCAGCAGCACCGTGCCGTCGCGCAGGGCCGCTTCGCGCGCCCCGGGGTCTTGCTGCCAGACCGGTTCGAAACGCAGGCCGGTGATGCGGCCGACCTGCTCGAGCGTCTGTACGGCGATGCCGGCGGCATGTCCACCGGCGCCGACGAAGGCCATCGGCCCACCGATCGGCGATGCGCTGTAGCGCACCACCGGATGGGCGGCCAGCCAGCGCCGTTCGGCACTGGTCAGCGTGTCGGCGAGCCGTTCGCGCACTGCTCCGGTATCGTCGCGCTGCGTCTGGATGCGGCCGAGCTGCGCGGCCACCAGCGCCGCCCACAGCAGGCAGCCGCACGACATCAACCCGTACAGCCGACGCTCAGAGCGCTGCATCGGCCGGCCGGCGCATCGTCGCCGCCATGCACGGCGTGCGGTTGGCAAGAGGGGTTGGCATCGCGGCGACCTCCGGGCAGACACAGTGAAGCGGAGGAATCTAGCCAATGCGCCATGCCGCGACTATCGCAGTTCGACGCGGACGGTGTTCTATCGGACGCGTTGCTCCGAATCCGATGCCGCGATCAATCCTGTTCGCAGCGGCCGGGCGCGATCGCGATTTCGCCGACCGGCCGGTCGCCGATGCCGGTGTAGCGAAACACCAGTGCGATGCCCAGGCGGCCCAGCACCGGTACATCGGGATTGCGGCAGATGCCGCGCACCAGAGCCGGCGTGGCGCTGGCCATGAAGGCGGCGGTGCCCTCGCGCGAGGCATCGAAACGAACGAGATTCAGATGGAAGACCACGCGCTTGCCGCTTTCGCCGCGGCAGCCGTCCAGACGCGTGGCGGTATCGAGCAGGATGGGGCCGGAGCGCGTCAGCTCGCGGCAGGCGCTGCCCAGCGCCACATCGGTGCTGCTGCCGGAACCGGTCAGCCGCGTGACGCCGTTCATGCCGGTGGGCCGGCCGTCGGCCACCCCGACCAGCAACCGGGCCAGTGCCGACATGCTCGACGGCGCGGTGGTCGAGGCGGCGGCGTTGCCATGCTGGGCCACCGCCGGCCACGATGCGCAGGCGATCAGGGCGGCTGCGCGCCAGGGGTGGGGCAACGAAATCAAAAGCGAGTTCCGCATGAAGATACCGGTATCGAGTTGGCCTCGAATGGCGGCTGCGGGCGGGCTGCCCGTTCGCCATGGCGAAACCATAGCGAGCCGATTGCCGGTGTGCTGTCAGTCACTGTCCTACATTGGCAAGCGAAATGCGTTCAAATCCATGTGCTATGCTGCAACGCAGCAAAAATCAACCCGGAGCGTTCGCGCGCTTCCGCAAACCGCGCATGGCAAGAAGCTTGATGGGAAATTGGCAGCGTCCGTGGCGGCAGATCGGCACGCTGCCGCGTCAGTCGGCCCGTCACCTTGGCGACTGGCTCGATCGCTTGCACGGACGGGGCACCACGGCTCCCACCGCCCGCACGCGCGTGCCGCCGCCGCTCGCGCTGCCTGCCGGTCCGCTGCCGGGGCAGTGGTCGCAGCGGCGCCTGAAGCTGCCGGCAATGCCCGGCGAACTGGTATCGCAGTTGAGCTACTGGCTTTACGAGCCGTCGCGCCGGCACCGCGGGCCGCTGCCGCTGGTGGTGATGCTGCATGGCTGCCGGCAGACCGCCGAGGACTTCGCCGCCGGCACGCGCATGAATGCGCTCGCCGAGCGCGAGGGCTTTCTGGTTGCCTATGCCGAACAGCCGCTGCGGCGGCAGTTGCAGCGCTGCTGGCAATGGTTCGACCTCGCCGCCAGCGAGGGCGCGCGCGAAGCGCAGGCGATCGCCGCGCTGATCGATGCGCTGGCCTTGCGGCGCGATGTGTGTCCCGATCGGGTGTACCTCGCCGGCCTGTCCGCCGGTGCCGCGATGGCGGCCGTGGTGGCCTTGCGCTATCCCGACAGGATCGCCGCGGTGGGCCTGCATTCCGGCGTGGTGGTGGGCGCCGCCGATTCGGCGCGGGCGGGTTTGCGGGCGATGCAGCAGGGCTCGCGGGCCGAGCCGGCGGCCCTGCTCGATGCGGCCGGCGTCGCGCTGGCCGGCAAGCCGATGCCGGCGCTGATCCTGCATGGCATGGACGACGAGGTGGTGCACCCGGTCAATGCGCGGCTGCTGGCGCGGCAGTTCCTGGCCTACAACCGCCTGCCGGATCGCGTCGATGGCGAGCGCCGTAGCGGTGAGCCGGTGCGGGCTGCCGGCGCGTCGACGCGCCAGCAGCAGGGCCACGCGGATGGCCACACCAATGGCAACGCCGATTCGGCCGGCATGCCCGCCGGCCACTACCTCGAATCCCGCTTCGGCTACTCCCGCCGCGATCTCGTGCAGCTATGCGAAGTGGCCGGGCTCGGCCATGCGTGGAGCGGCGGCGATCCGGCCTATCGCTATCACAGCGACACCGGGCCGGCGGCGAGCATGCTGATGTGGGAGTTCTTCCGCGAGCATCGGCGCTGAACCACGGCACCGGCCGGGCGGCCGGGGTGCCAGGGCAGGGCGCCCGGGGGCCTGGTCTTGGACCAGTCCCCGGATCGGCCTCCGGATCGGCCTGCGCAATCGCGCCCCGGACCGGCCCCGGAATCGGCCCCGGGATCGACCCGGTTCGGCCTCGGTCCGCTTACAACCTGGTCGACTTGCGCGCGAACAGCGCGGTCACCATGCCCAGCGCGCACAGCGCGACGACATAGTGCGCGGGCGCCAGCGGATCGCTCTTCAGCATCAGCGTCACCGCCATCGGCGTCAGCCCGCCGAAGATCGCGTACGACAGGTTGTACGAGAACGACAGGCCGGAGAAGCGGACATGCGCCGGGAACGCGTTGACCAGCACGAACGGCACCGCGCCGATGGTGCCCACCGCGAAGCCGGCCAGCGCATAGAGCGGCAGCAGCAGGTCGGGGCGCTGGTGGATCACCGTGTAGAACAGATAGCTGCTGACGGCCAGGAACAGGCCGCCGAAGAACAGCGTGCGGCGGGCGCCGATGCGGTCGGCCAGCGCGCCGGCCACCACGCAGCCGATCGACAGGCACAGCGTCGCCACGCTGTTGGCGACCAGCGCCGTGCGTGCGTCGAATCCGTAGAGCTTCTGCAGGAAGGTCGGCGTCATCAGGATCACGACCACGATGCCGGCCGACAGCATCCACGTCAGCAGCATCGACACCGCCACCGCGCCGCGGTGATCGCGCACCACGGCCTTCAGCGGCATTTCGGCGGCCAGCGCCTTCTTGCGCTGCAGCTCGGCAAATACCGGCGTTTCATGCAGCCAGCGGCGCAGGTACATCGACGCGATGCCGAACACGCCGCCGAGCAGGAACGGCACGCGCCAGCCCCAGTCGGTCAGCTGCTCCGGCGTGAAGATCGTGTTGATGCCGGTCGCCACCAGCGAGCCCAGCAGGATGCCGGCGGTCAGCCCCGCGGTCAGCGTGCCGCAGGCATAGCCGACGTGGCGGCTGGGCACGTGTTCCGAGACGAAGACCCAGGCGCCCGGCACCTCGCCGCCGACCGCCGCGCCCTGCAGCACGCGCAGCAGCAGCAGCGCGACCGGCGCCAGCAGGCCGATCGCGTGGTAGGTCGGCAGCATGCCCATCAGCAGCGTAGGCACCGACATCAACAGGATCGACAGCGTGAACATCTTCTTGCGCCCGAGCAGGTCGCCGAAGTGGGCCATGATGATGCCGCCCAGCGGACGCGCCAGATAGCCGGCGGCGAAGATGCCGAAGGTCTGCAGCTGCCGCAGCCAGTCCGGGATCGAGGGCGGGAAGAACAGCTGCCCGATCACGGTGGCGAAGAAGACGAAGATGATGAAGTCGTAGAACTCGAGGGCGCCGCCGAGGGCGGCGAGGGACAGGGTCTTGTAATCCTGGCCGGTCAGCGGGCGCGCGGCGCGTTCGAGCGACGCGCCGCCGGCGCCAACCGTACTGCTGGTGGTGGACATTGAGGAAACTCGCAGAAAACTCGCATGGAGGAGATCGCATGCGAAGCGCGCTAACACGGGTAAGTGTGAGGGTACGGCCGGCGGGTACAGCGCGGGAGAGAGGCAGGGCCAGAGGACGGGTGGGCCTCGGCATGCGACGGAACGCTTCGCAAAGGCGAAACGATACCAGATCGAAGGCCGGGCCGCCGATGCGCCGTTCGCAATAATCCCCCGCGCCCCGTCATGAAGCATTACCATAATGCCCAAAAAAGTGGGATCCAGAGCACAACTGGAGCCAAGGACGTGCATCGGGAGGGCGCCAGGCCGCGATGACGGCAGGCGAAAACCGCCGGGCACGTGCGGCTGTGGGGGTCAATTTCTTCGGGACGACATGGCATTCAAGATTTCCATGCAGGCCGCCACCGCGACGCCGCGGCGGCGTACGGGCCTGCGCGTGGCGGGCGGCATTGCGGCAGCAGTGGCGATCTTCGGTCTGGCCGGCTATTTCGGCGGACCGCCGCTGATCCGCTCGCTGGCCGCGAGCCAGGCCAGCGAGGCGCTGGGGCGCAAGGTGACGATCGGCGCGGCGCAGGTGCGGCCATTCTCGCTGGCCGCGACGGTCGGCGATGTCACGATCTTCGAGCCGGATGGCACCACGCCGATGCTGACGCTGGGCTCGGCCGATATCGACGCGTCGATCGCCTCGCTGTGGCGCCTCGCCCCGGTGGTGGACGCGGTCCATATCGACCGGCTCGCGGTGCATGTCGTGCGCGAAGCCGATGGGCGGCTGAGCTTCGACGACATCCGCGACCGGCTGGAGGCCAGGCCGAAGAGTCCGGACGACGGCAAGCCGGCCCGCTTCTCGATCAACAACATCGCGCTGACGGAAAGCTCGCTGCGCTTCGACGACAGGATGCTCGGCGAAACGCAGCGCATCGACCATCTGACGGTCACGCTGCCCTTCCTGTCGAATCTGCCGCACGACGTCAATATCGTCACGCAGCCGACCATCAGCGCCCATATCAACGGCTCGCCGCTGGCGGTCAGCGGCACCATGCTGCCGTTCGCCGATGCGCGCGAGGCGAAGCTGAACCTCGATCTGGATGGCCTCGACCTGGTCCGCTTCATGCCGTTCGCGCCGCGGCTGACCGATGCCGAAGTCAAGGCGGGCAAGCTCGACACGCGGCTGGTGGTGGGTCTTCGCCAGCAGCAGGACCAGCAGCAGATCGACGTCTCGGGCACCGCCACGCTGCGCGAGGCCGATATCCGCAAGCGCGGCGGCGCGCCGCTGCTGCAGGCCGGCAAGCTGACGGTCGATATCGCGCGGCTGGCGCCGGCCGACAACCTGATCCATCTGCGCGGCGTGACGCTGGACGGGCTCGACCTGCGCGCGCTGCGGCGGGCGGATGGCACGCTCGATCTCGCCACCGCCTTCCTGCCGCGTGCGGCGACGC
>NZ_JCBAJO010000226.1:0-7422 GCF_059772245.1 Cupriavidus sp. R6-3 | reverse complement strand
TGGCTGGCGGGCGCGCGGGCGACCGGCCCGATCGGCGTAAACGGCCGCGCCTCGACCAGCGACAGCGAAACCTTGTCGTGCGTCACGCCCTCGATGCTGTGGGCGACCATGTCCTTGACCGTCGGCACCAGCAGCCGCAGATCGGTATCGGGACGATGCTTGATGAAGACCGCCGCGGAAGACGGCCGGATCTTGTCCGACAGCGGATCGGTGGCGGGGATCACCACGTGCACCCGCGCCGTGACCACGCCGTCGATATTGCGCAGCGTCTCCGACAGCTCCTGCGACAGCGCGAAGATATAGCGCATGCGCTCTTCGGTCGGCGTCGCCACCAGGCCCTGCTTCTGGAACACCTGGCCCAGCGACGAAAAACGTTCGCCCGGCAGCCCTTCGCTGCGCAGGATTTCGAGCGCAGCCGGCAGTTGCGCCTCGTCGACGCGCACGCTCCAGCCGGTCTCGCCGGCGCGCACCTTGTCGGCGTCGATGCCCTCGGCGGTCAGCACCGCCAGCATCTGGTTCGCTTCGGCCTCGTTGAGCGAGGCGTACAGGTCGACGCGGCAGGCGGCCAGCAGCAGGGCCAGCGTGAGCGGAGCGAGACGGGCAAGACGGCCAAGCGGCAGCCGGCGGGCAGCCGGCATGCCCGAAGCCGGAGAGATCGGCGTCATTGCTGGTTCTTGAGCAGGCTGTTGAACAGATTGGTGCCCGCGCTGCCGATGCTCGACGTGACATGGATCGACGAGAACAGCTCGAGCGATTCGGTCTGAAGCATCATGGCCTGATACACCACGTCGCTGGTGCTGCCCTGCTGGATCGCGGTGAACATGCTCTCGCGCATCTCGTCGAGCCGCGCGGCCTGGCGTGCCGCCTCTTCGCCCGCCGACACATAGGTGGTGCGGATCGCGGCGCCGAGCGAGGACGCGCTCGGCTCGCTGGCCGTGGTGCCGCCGGCGGCGCCATGCTGCACCATCTCGGCGAAGGTGCGCGCATCGGCCGGATCGGCGGCCTGGTTGGCCTGCGGCGCCTGCTGGTGCGCGGACACGGTAGCCGCCTCGGCGGCAGCGCCTTGCGCGGCGATCGCGGTGGGATCCATCGCTGTTCTCCTGGACTGAAATGAGAGACAAGCCGGTCAGGGTGCGCGGCGCGCCGGACCGGCCTCGTGGCCGTCCGGCGACGCGCGCGACCCCGCCGCCGTCAGTTGGTCCTCGACGTCTGCTTGACGTCCTGCATCGCGCCCTGGACCAGGTTGGCCTTCTGGGTGTTGTGCGCCATTTCGCTGCTGACCACGGCGTTCTGACGGGTCAGCGTGTCCTGCAGGGCCATGATGTTCACCGAGAACTCCTGGGCCTTCTGCTGGATTTCCTGCATCTTGGCGTTCAGATCGACTTCACCAGCCATTTCCATCTCCTTCGTCAAGTGGTACTGCCAAACACTCCGCATCGGCGATGCGGAACCGATCTGCCGCGGCCCCCTTCAAGAAACAAGGGACCACGGCGAATGCCAGCGGCGCTCAGCGCTGCGGCGGCGGCTCGCCGCCCTTGCCTTCCTTAAGCACCAGCCCGTCCGCTTCGATCTTCTCGATCTCGGCGCCGTTCTTCAGCACCGCTCCTTCGAAATACCGGCTGCCGTTCGCGAGCTGCACGTAGCGCGTGCCGTCGCCGTTATCGGTGATGCTGACCACGCGCGCGGGAAACACGCCCTGCCAGTTGTCCCAGCGGCCTTCGCGCAGATGGCGGCGCCGGCTGTCGGCGGTCTCGCGGTAGTCGATGCGATCGGACACCAGCACGCCGGGATGCAGATCCTCGATCACGCGCTTGACCTTGTCGCGGCCGGCCACCGGGTCCGCCGTGCCGGTCAGCACCACGCGGCCGTTGCCCTGGTAGGCGATGCCCACACCGGGCTCGTCCACGTAGCGCTGGATATGCTCGATGATGTCGTCGGCCGATCTGACCTGCTGCTGCACGCCTCGGCCGAACGGCGCCAGCGCCTGCGCGATGCGCTGCCGGTCCACCCGCGAATTGACGAAGCCGCGCACGGTGACCGCGCCGTTGGGCAGCGACACCACCTCCAGTTCCGGATAGCCCGCGACGGTCTCGCGCACCGCGGCGGGGTCCACCTGCGCGGTACGGGCAAAGCCGCCGTCTTGCGACAGCGTGGCGGCCAGCCAGCCGGCACCGATCAGCAGCGCCACCACCAGCACGCCGATGCAGCCCAGCACCCAGCGGCTGGACCGGCGCACCGGCTCGTCGCTGTCGGCGCGCGCGGCGCGGCGGCCCGATTCGGCCCAGGCGAACAGCGTGTCGGTGGTCTCTGACGCCGCCGGCGCGGCGCGCAGCAGCTCCATGTCGAGCGAGCCGACCGTCAGGATGTCGCCGCCGGCCAGCGCGATCACGCGCTGCGTGGTGTCGCGGCCGTTGACCTTGACCTGCGCCTCGCCGATGCGCTCGGCCGAGACCGCCAGCTCGCCGACGTTCAGCACCAGATGGCGCGGCTGCACGTCGTCGCCTGGCACGCTGATGTCGACGTCGCTGGCGGCGCCCAGCACATTGGCGCCGCGCCGCAGCGAGATCACGCGGCCGTAGACGGCGCCGCCCAGCAGCCGCAGCGTCCAGCCGCCAACGCCGGCGTCATGGCGCGGCCGATCGGCCCGCAAATCGGCGCGCGAATCGGCGCGCGGCTCGCCGTGCGGACCGGCGAGCGGATCGACTTGCGATTCGACGTGCAAGGCGGCGGCCATCAGCTCATCCCCGGCATCACCAGACGCGGTGTCAGCAGGTAGAAGCGCTCCATATTGGCCTGGCGCTTCTCCTGGTACTTGAACAGGTTGCCGATGATCGGCACGTCCTGCAGGAACGGCACGCCCGACGACGCGCGCAGCTTCTCCTCGACGGTATAGCCCGCGATCAGCAGGCTCTTGCCCTCATCGACCATCGCCTGCGTGGTGATCGAGCGGCGCCGCACGATCGGAATGTTGTCGACGGTCTCGCCGGACAGGTCGCCATCGGCGATATCGATGCTGAGCATCACGGCGCGCCCTTCTCGCTCGTCGATCACCAACGGCGTCACGCGCACCGCGGTACCGGCCACGACGTTGAACAGGCCCGCGTCCTGGAAGCCGTCGACGCGCACATAGAACTCGCGCATGTTCTCCAGCGCGGCCTCGGTGTTGTCGAGCGTCAGCACCTTGGGGCGCGCGACGAAGTTGGCCTGGCCGCGCTCGGCCAGCGCCTTGACGCGCGTCAGCAGGTAGCGCGTGACGTCGTTGCCGATTGCGCCGGTGAACTGCAGGCCCGAGCCGGCGGTATTGCCGGTGGTGCCGCCCTCCGAGCGGGCATTGCCGAAGGTCAGCGGCGAACCGCCGCCACCGCCGAGCTGCAGGTCGACGTGGCGCGTATGCAGGCGCCAGTCCACGCCCAGGCTGTCCAGGTTCTCCTGGCTGATGTCCATGATCGTGACCTCGATCTCGATCAGCCGCGGCTTGATGTCGAGCGACGAGATCAGGCGCTGGTACTGCGCCATCCGTTCCGGCACATCGCGCACGATCACCGCATTCAGGCGCGTGTCGGCCTGGAACTGCGGCAGGCCGCCGAAGCCCCAGTTGCCGAAGCCGGGCTGGCCGATGCCGGTGGAGCTGTCGGCCATCGACTCCAGCACCTGGCGCGGATTGGCCTGCGGCAGCGTCATGTTGTTGGCGCCGCCGCTGCGCAGCTCGGCCATGCGGCTGGCGCCGCGGCTCGGGCCCATGCTGACCGGCGTGGTGGCGGTACCGGCGCGCTGGCGTCCGTACAGGCTGCGCAGCACCGTGACCACGCCCGGCACCGTGATGTCCTTGCCCGAGCGGTTGATGCGGAAGTCCGACGCCCACGAATACTTCAGCGGAAAGATCTGCACCTCGGCGCGGTCGTCGTTGACGGCGCGGTCGTCGAAGGCGCGCACCGCGGAACGCACGGTCTCGACATAGCGCTTCGGCCCCGACACCATCACGGTGCCGTCGTCGTCGTTGATCGTGATCGGATAACGCGAGTCGATGACCTGCATGTGTTCCAGCGCATCCTGCAACCGGTCCCCCGCCCCGCGCGCGAATGGAATGACCTCGCTGCGCGCTTCGCCGGCCGGCTCGATATAGAGCAGCGAGCCGTCGTAGTAGTAGGTCAGGCCATAGCTGGCGCAGACGCTGCGCAGGATCGACAGCGGCGAATCGGAGAAGCGGCCGCTGATGGTGCCGTCCACGCGCGAATCGACCACCGCGGTGGTGCCTTGCGTCGACGCCAGTTCGCGCAGGAAATCGGCCACGCGCTTCTCGCTGGCCGAGATCTGGAACGGCTTGCCGGGCCAGTTCAGGTCGGCGGCGTGCAGCGGCGCGATGGCGCCGAACCACAGGGCCAGCAGCAGCGCCAGCGCCACCATGATGCGCAGCGCGGCCGCCCTACCCGCGTATTGCCGCGGCAGCATCTTCTTATCTGTCGACGGACGGCCCTGCATTGCGCCCGCCATGGCCAGACATCGAGGTCCGAACCGTTCGCTTGTCAACATATCCTCCCCGGTTTTCCACTGCATCAGTGTGCGTAACTGCCCTGCGAATCTGTCGTCGAATCTTCGTTATAAAAAGGTCAGCATCGTCTGGATCGCCCGCTGCGAGAACCGCATCACCTCGCCGCCGAGCCAGCCGCCCAGCAGCACCAGCGACACCAGCACCGCGATCAGCCGCGCCGAGGTGCCGATGCTCTGGTCCTGGATCTGGGTGACCGCCTGCAGCACCGCCACCACCAGCGCTACGAGCGTGCCGATCAGCACCACGGGCAGCGTCACCCACAGCACCACCAGCAGCGCCTCGCGCGTGACATCGAGAATGGTGTCGGCGCCCATCGCTTACTCGACCTCGGGATTGCGGATCCAGCCGACCGGCACCAGGCGCACGTCCTCGTCGACTTCCTGATAGGACAGCACCGGCAGGCGCGGCGCGACCGGCTCGATCAACCGCTTGATGTAGCGCCGCACGTCGACGCTGACGACCACCACCACGCGGGCGGCATTGGCCTTCTCCAGCAGCTGGCGCAGCTGCTCGCGGATCTCGCGCGTGACGTCGTGGCTCAGCAGCAGCAGGTTGCCGCGCGCGGCCTTCTCGATCGCGCCCTGCACGCGCTGCTCCAGCGCGGGCTCGAACAGCACCGCGTCGATCGCGCGTTCGCCGCCGACATGGCGGCTGGTGATCAGGCGGCCGAGATCGACGCGGACCAGCTCGGTCAGCGCGATCGCATCGGTTTCCTTGGGCGCCCACGTCACCAGGCTCTCGAAGATCGTGCGCAGGTTGCGGATCGGCACGTCTTCCTGCAGCAGGCGCCGCAGCACCTCGGTGACGCGCTGCAGCGGCACCACGCGGGCCAGTTCCATCACCAGGTCCGGGGCCTCGGCCTGCACCACGTGCATCATCTCCTGCACGTCCTGGATGCCGAGCAGCGGCGCGGCATGCTGCTTGATCACCGCGCCGACGTGGACGGCCAGCACTTCCTCGCACGACAGCGTGCGGGGCGCGCCGGGCGCGGGCACATCGCTCGCGCCTTCGCGGCCGCCGCGGCCGGCGGGCTTTTCCTGCGGAATCCAGACCGCCTCGGCGAACGGCCCGAACGGCGCGCCGACCACCGCGCGGCCCTGGTCCACCAGCGCCCGCGACCCCGGCTCGACCAGCTCCATGCCGGGCCGCAGCGCGCCGCGCGAGGCCACCACGTCCTGCACGCGGATCGCGTAGGCGTCGGGCTCGCCCAGCGGGCGGTATTCGATCCGCAGGCGCGGAAAGACCATGCCCAGGTCCGACTCGACCTGGCTCTTGGCGATCGTCATGCGCTGCTCGAACTGGCGCATGTCGAGGCGATCGCGCAGCGTCGGGTCCAGGTCCAGCGCCAGCGCGGGCGCCACGGCCGCGCGCGCGTCTTCTTCCTTGCGGTCGTCCGGCATCTCGATCCACGTGACCGTGCCGGCGGTACGCTGGCCCCGGCGCATCAGCCAGTAGCCGCACCCCGCCACCACGAGCGCCATCGTGGCGAAGGTCCATTTGGGGAAGCCTGGTACCACCAGGAACACCGCGATGGCGACGCCCGACACCAGCAGCGCCTTCGGCTGCGCCAGCAGTTGGCGGCCGATCACGGTGCCGAGGTTGGCGGCACGGCTGTCGCTGTCGTCCGACGACACGCGCGTGATCACCACGCCGGCGGCGATCGATACCAGCAGCGACGGAATCTGCGAGACCATGCCGTCGCCGATGGTCAGGATCGCGTAGCGCTGCAGCGCGTCGCCGATGCTCATGTCCTTCATCAGCGTGCCGATCGTGATGCCGGCCAGGATATTGACCAGCGCGATGACGACGCCGGCGATCGCATCGCCCTTGACGAACTTCATCGCGCCGTCCATGGCCCCGTGCAGCTGGCATTCCTGCTCCAGCTCGCGGCGCCGCTCCTGCGCCTGCGCGGCGCTGATGGTGCCGGCGCGGACATCGGCGTCGATGCTCATCTGCTTGCCGGGCATCGCGTCCAGCGCGAAACGGGCACCGACCTCGGCCACGCGCTCCGAGCCCTTGGCAATCACGATGAACTGCACGATCGCGATGATCAGGAACACCACGCCGCCGACCACGACGTTATTGCCGACGATCAGCTTGCCGAAGGTCTCGATGATGTGGCCCGCATTGGCGTGCAACAGGATCAGCTTGGTCGACGCGATATTGAGCGAGAGCCGCAGCAGCGTGGTGAACAGCAGCAGCGAGGGGAAGGTCGACAGCGACAGCGCCGACGGAATATAGGTGGCGACGATCAGCAGGGTCAGGCTGATGCCCAGGTTGATCGTCAGCATCAGGTCCAGCAGGAAGGTCGGCAGCGGCAGCACGAACAGCGCGATCACCGCGAACAGCAGCAGCGTCAGCGCGATGTCGGACTGGCGCGAGGCCGCCGCAGCCATCTGCTGCAGGCCCGGCGCGGGGCCGATCCCCTTGGTGAATCCCGACAGTTTTGCCATGACGCGGTATGTGGGCTGCTGCGATGGTTCGATCGGCCGTTCGCCGGGACGGGCCCGGACTGTCCGCGCTCGATGGCGCTACCTGGGTGGAGGCCACGGGGGCCACGCGCGCCACACGCGCCACGCAGGCCGTGCCGCCGCGGCGCACCCCTGGCGAACGGTGAGCGCAGTGTATGGCGGCTGCGCCACGCGACCAATACCGAGGATTCGTAGCGGCGGGGCTGCGGACGGGGCGGCCGCAGTCCCCACTACCAAGGCTCGTAGTGGACGGGGCTGCACCTGCTTCCGTATCGTTCTTCCCGTATTTCCGTCTTGTTTATTTCGGTCTCGCTTGTTTCGGCCTCACCAACTGGCTGCGACCGCCGCGGTCCTCGCCGCCGCCGGCGGGCCTTGCCATGCCTCTGCCATCCATGACGTCCA
>NZ_JCBAJO010000225.1:0-7428 GCF_059772245.1 Cupriavidus sp. R6-3 | reverse complement strand
CTGCGGCTCGACGGCGCGGGCTGGGTCGAGGGTGCGCGCCGGGTGCCGTCGCCCAACTTCGATCCGCGTCCGCCCGGCATGCCGGTCGACCTGCTGGTGGTGCACAACATCAGCCTGCCGCCCGGCGAGTTCGGCAGCGACGATATCGAGGCGCTGTTCCTGAACCGGCTCGACCCGGCTCGCCATCCGTTCTTCGCCACCATCCACGCGGTCCGCGTGTCGGCGCATTTCCTGGTGCGGCGCAGCGGCGAGCTGGTGCAGTTCGTCTCGTGCCAGGACCGCGCCTGGCATGCCGGGCAGTCGGCCTTCTTCGACCGCGAGCGCTGCAACGACTTCTCGATCGGCATCGAGCTCGAAGGCTGCGACACCTTGCCGTTCGAGCCGGCCCAGTACGACACCGCCGCCGCGCTGACCCGGCTGCTGCTGCGCGCCTATCCAATCGGGGCCGTCGCCGGCCACAGCGATATCGCCCCGGGCCGCAAGACCGACCCCGGCCCGTGCTTCGATTGGCCACGCTTTGCGCAGGCGGCGGGGCTCGCTCCGGCGATGCTGCCGTACCGCCCCGATGGGGCGGCTTCCTAGCCGAAAACCCCCTGCCGGTGCGGGGCTTTCGGGGGGATATCGGCGGGGCTATCGGAAGCGCGGCGCTCATCGAAAAAAATTCTTTCGTCGGTGCGGCAACCGACAAAACGGCCGCAACCCTTGAGCCGCTTGGTCTGGCGGGGAGGTGGGAGGTTCGCGTGGCGCCGGACCGGCCTGCGGAAGCGCTTGTCAAGACTGGTCAACGCGATTCATTTCACTATACTTAGTCCAGCTTTTCGTTATGACCACTATATCTAGTGGTGCTTTCGGGGAGCCGACCTAGGAGGCGTGCAGCGTTCGCCACGGGCTCGGCAGGTTGCCTTCGCGCCACGCGCGTCAAGCGTTTCCAGCCGGCCGGCACCGCGCGACACTCGCGCGCCACAGGGTCGGCACGTCACAAGAGCCCTCCACGGGAATGCAGCAAGGCAGTAATCCGGCACGGCATCGCCGCGCCCGGGATGTCTCTTTTTGCGCATTTTCCAGGGGCTCTTTGTCGTTGATAACACTGGTCAAAAAAACAGGAGTGCTTCATGCAGACGGCCCAACAAGAATTCGCCGGCAAGGCCGGTTCCGCCGCCGTGGCGCAGCCGAGCCCCGCCGCTGACAACGCCGCTGGCAACTACCAGGATTACAAGATCATCCGCCGCAACGGCGCGGTGGTCGCTTTCGAGCCGAGCAAGATCTCGGTGGCGATGACCAAGGCCTTCCTCGCCGTCAACGGCGGGCAGGGCGCCGCCTCGGCGCGCGTGCGCGAGCTGGTCGAGCAGCTGACCCAGAACGTGGTGCGCGCGCTGCTGCGCAGCCGTCCGAACGGCGGCACCTTCCACATCGAGGACGTGCAGGACCATGTCGAGCTGGCGCTGATGCGCTCGGGCGAGCATGAGGTCGCGCGCGCCTACGTGCTCTACCGCGAGAAGCGCAACCAGGAGCGCAGCCACGCCAACGCGCAGGCCGTCGCCCGCGTGCAGGGCGGCGTCAGCTTCAACGTGACCGATGGCGGCGTCACCCGACCGCTGGACCTGGTCGCGCTGCACGCGCTGATCGACACCGCCTGCGCCGGCCTGGGCGGCGGCGTCGAGGCCGAGCCGATCCTGAAGGAAACGGTCAAGAACCTGTACGACGGCGTGCCGATGAGCCAGGTCTACGACTCGGCCATCCTCGCCGCCCGCACGCTGATCGAGAAGGACCCGGCCTACAGCCAGGTCACCGCCCGCATCCTGCTGCACACCATCCGCAAGGAAATCCTCGGCGAGGAAGTGACCCAGGCCGAGATGGGCAGCCGCTACGCCGAGTACTTCCCGAAGTTCATCGCCCGCGGCATCGAGGCCGAGCTGCTCGACGAGAAGCTGGCGACCTTCGACCTGGCGCGCCTGGGCGCGGCGCTGGACGCCTCGCGCGACTTCCAGTTCAACTACCTGGGCCTGCAGACGCTGTACGACCGCTACTTCCTGCACATCGACGAGACCCGCATCGAGATGCCGCAGGCGTTCTTCATGCGCGTCGCGATGGGCCTGGCGCTGAACGAGAGCGACCGTGAAGGCCGCGCCATCGAGTTCTACAACCTGCTGTCGTCGTTCGACTTCATGTCGTCGACGCCGACGCTGTTCAACTCGGGCACGCGCCGCTCGCAGTTGTCCTCGTGCTACCTGACCACGATCTCCGACGACCTCGAAGGCATCTACGAGGGCCTGAAGGAGAACGCGCTGCTGTCGAAGTTCGCCGGCGGTCTGGGCAACGACTGGACCAATGTGCGCGCGCTGGGCTCGCACATCAAGGGCACCAACGGCAAGTCGCAGGGCGTCGTGCCGTTCCTGAAGGTGGTCAACGACACCGCCGTGGCGGTCAACCAGGGCGGCAAGCGCAAGGGCGCGGTCTGCGCCTACCTGGAGACCTGGCACCTGGACATCGAGGAATTCCTCGAGCTGCGCAAGAACACCGGCGACGACCGCCGCCGCACGCACGACATGAACACCGCGAACTGGATTCCGGACCTGTTCATGAAGCGCGTGATGGAGAACGGCGAATGGACGCTGTTCTCGCCGTCGACCTGCCCGGACCTGCACGACAAGGTCGGCAAGGAATTCGAGAAGGCCTACCTCGGCTACGAAGAGAAGGTCGCGCGCGGCGAGCTCAAGCTGTTCAAGAAGATCCCGGCGATGCAGCTGTGGCGCAAGATGCTGGGCATGCTGTTCGAGACCGGCCATCCGTGGATCACCTTCAAGGATCCGTGCAACATCCGCAGCCCGCAGCAGCACGTCGGCGTCGTGCACAGCTCGAACCTGTGCACCGAGATCACGCTGAACACCAACGACAGCGAAATCGCGGTCTGCAACCTGGGTTCGGTGAACCTGGTCGCCCACCTGAAGCAGCAGGCCGACGGCAGCCACGTGCTCGACCACGCCAAGCTCGAGAAGACCATCCGCACCGCGATGCGCATGCTCGACAACGTGATCGACATCAACTACTACGCGGTCGACAAGGCGCGCAATTCGAACCTGCGCCACCGCCCGGTCGGCATGGGCATCATGGGCTTCCAGGATTGCCTGCACGTGCTGCGCGTGCCGTACGCCAGCGACGCCGCCGTGCAGTTCGCCGACACCTCGATGGAAGCGGTCTGCTACTACGCCTACCAGGCCTCGACCGAGCTGGCCGAGGAGCGCGGCCGCTACAGCACCTACGAGGGCTCGCTGTGGGATCGCGGCATCCTGCCGCAGGACTCGCTGAAGCTGCTGGCCGAGGAACGCGGCGGCTACCTCGAGGTCGACCAGTCGTCGACGATGGATTGGGACAAGCTGCGCGCCCGCATCAAGCAGCACGGCATGCGCAACTCGAACTGCATCGCGATCGCGCCGACCGCGACGATCTCGAACATCATCGGCGTGTCGGCCTGCATCGAGCCGACCTTCCAGAACCTGTACGTCAAGTCGAACCTGTCGGGCGAGTTCACGGTGGTCAACGACTACCTGGTGCGCGACCTGAAGGCACGCGGCCTGTGGGACGAGGTGATGGTCGCCGACCTGAAGTACTTCGACGGTTCGCTGGCCCGCATCGACCGCATTCCGCAGGACCTGCGCGACCTGTACGCGACCGCGTTCGAGGTCGAGCCGACCTGGCTGGTGGAGGCCGCCAGCCGCCGCCAGAAGTGGATCGACCAGGCCCAGTCGCTGAACATCTACATGGCCGGCGCCTCGGGCAAGAAGCTGGACGACACCTACAAGCTGGCGTGGATCCGCGGCCTGAAGACGACCTACTACCTGCGCACCATCGCCGCCACGCACGTCGAGAAGTCGACCGTGTCGCGCGGTTCGCTGAACGCGGTGTCGTCGGGCGCCGCCGCCGGCGGTGCCTCGGCCTCGGCGCTGGACCAGGCCGCCGCCTCGGCGCCGGCGATGCCCGAAGCCGAAGGCGCGGTCTGCACGATGCGCCCGGGCGATCCGGGGTTCGACGAGTGCGAGGCCTGCCAATAACGGCAATGCCGGCACGCGGCGCCACGCGGCGCGCGTGCTGGTCCTGATACTGGTACCCGATCCGGACTCGATGGCCCGCGCCGCGCGCGGCCCCGGGGGCCGGCTCACCAGAGCGTTACACGGAGAACCAACACCATGCTGAGCTGGGACGACGACGTTCAAGCCAATCCGCAGGCTGCCCCGCAGCCCGCGCCTCAACCTGCCCTGCAACCTGCCGTCGCCGCCACCGCCGACCAGCAGGGCGTGCTGCCGCCCGCTGCGACGCAGCCGGGCGCCGGCATCCTCGGCAACAACCCGAACGCCGCGGCCGCGCAGAGCACGCGCCGCGTCAACGCCGCCGACAAGCGCGTGATCAACGGCGCCACCGACGTCAACCAGCTGGTGCCGTTCAAGTACAAATGGGCCTGGGAGAAGTACCTGGCCGGCTGCGCCAACCACTGGATGCCGCAGGAAATCAACATGTCGCGCGACATCGCGCTGTGGAAGGACCCGAACGGCCTGACCGAAGACGAGCGCCGCATCATCAAGCGCAACCTGGGCTTCTTCGTCACCGCCGATTCGCTGGCCGCCAACAACATCGTGCTGGGCACCTACCGGCAGATCACCGCGCCCGAGTGCCGCCAGTACCTGCTGCGCCAGGCCTTCGAGGAGGCCATCCACACGCACGCCTACCAGTACATCGTCGAGTCGCTGGGGCTGAACGAGGCCGAGATCTTCAACGCCTATCACGAGGTGCCGTCGATCCGCGACAAGGACGAGTTCCTGATCCCGTTCATCGACACGCTGACCGATCCGTCGTTCAAGACCGGCACGCCGGAGAACGACCAGAAGCTGCTGAAGTCGCTGATCGTGTTCGCCTGCATCATGGAAGGCCTGTTCTTCTATGTCGGCTTCACGCAGATCCTGGCGATGGGCCGGCAGAACAAGATGACCGGCGCCGCCGAGCAGTACCAGTACATCCTGCGCGACGAGTCGCTGCACTGCAATTTCGGCATCGACCTGATCAACCAGATCAAGCTCGAGAACCCGCATCTGTGGACGGCGGAGTTCAAGGAAGAGATCGTCGGCCTGTTCAGGAAGGCGGTCGACCTCGAATACCGCTACGCCGAGGACACCATGCCGCGCGGCGTGCTGGGCCTGAACGCGCCGATGTTCAAGAGCTATCTGCGCTTCATCTGCAACCGCCGCTGCCAGCAGATCGGCCTCGATCCGCTGTTCCCGAACGAGGAAAACCCGTTCCCGTGGATGAGCGAGATGATCGACCTGAAGAAGGAGCGCAACTTCTTCGAGACGCGCGTGATCGAGTACCAGACGGGCGGTGCGCTGTCCTGGGATTGAGATTGCCAGCGTCGCGCCGGGCTGTCGGACGGTAGCGAAATCAGCGGTAAGGAAGGGGACGTTTCGGTCGAAACGTCCCTTTTTTCATCAAGGAGGATGCGGGTGCGAGCGGAGCGGGGTGGGAACGCCATGCAGCAAGAGCGGATCGCGGGCAAGGAAGCCGAACTCCGGCGCATGCAACGGGTGGCGCTGGCATGCGTCGGCGCGGCGGCGGCGGTGTTCGTGGCGACGCTGTTCCTGCCGCCCACGTTCTGGGTCCGGCTGGTCCGGGCCGGTGCCGAGGCCGCGATGGTCGGCGGCCTGGCGGACTGGTTCGCGGTCGTGGCGCTGTTCCGGCGCCCGCTTGGCCTGCCGATCCCGCATACGGCGATCATCCCGAAGAACAAGAACCGCATCGCCGACAATCTTGCGGTGTTCGTTCGCGACAAGTTCCTGAACCCCGAAGTGCTGACGGACCTGATCCGGCGCAGCGATCCCGCCCAGCGGCTGGCGGTCTGGTTCAGCGAGCCCCCCAATGCGCGCCGCATCGGTCAGCACGCGGCCAATCTGATGGGCGTGCTGCTCGATCTGGTGGACGACCGGCGCATCCAGGCGTTCCTCAACGATGCCGCGCGTACGGTCATCGGCCGCATCGATTTCTCGCCGGCGCTCGCTTCCGTGCTGGAGATGCTGACAAAGGGAGGCAGCCATCAGCAACTGCTCGACGCCGTGCTCAGGCATGCGATCGCGCTGCTGAAAAGGCCGGAAACCCAGCAGCTGATCGCCCAGCGCGTGGTCAACTGGCTCAGGAGCGAACACAAGTGGAAGCAGATCGTGCTGCCGACCGAGTGGCTGGGCGACAAGGCCGCGGAGGCGGCGCGCACCAACGTGATCGACTTTCTCGACGAGGTCGCCCGGATGCCGGCGCACGAGCTGCGGACGGCCTTCGACAAGGCGCTCGAAGCGCTGATCGCGAGGCTCAAGACCGACGAAGCGTTCCTGCGCAGGGGGGAGGAGCTGAAGGACTTCGTGCTGCGCAATCCCGAGCTTGCCGACTATGCCGCCAGCGTGTGGGCCTCGCTCCGCGAATGGCTGTCCAACGACCTCCAGGCGAGCTCGCCACAGCTGCAGCAACAGGTCGAGCGCGTGGGCCTGTGGTTCGGCCGGAAGCTGTCCGGCGACGAGGAATTGCGCCGCTCCATCAATGACCACGCCGAGTCGTTCGCCGCGACGGCCGCACCGCGGTTCGCCGACTTCCTGACGTCGCATATCAGCGACACGGTGCGCAACTGGGACGCGACGGACATGTCCCGGCAGATCGAACTGAGCATCGGCCCCGACCTGCAGTACATCCGGATCAGCGGCACGGCGGTGGGTTGCTGCATCGGCATCCTGCTCTTCCTGGTATCGCACCTGGGCGAGATCTTCTGAGCGGCGGCCGGGCTTCCGGGGTGCATTTCCGGGTCTCACTCCCAGGGGCGTGTTTACCCTGAAGTCCGCGCCGAACTGCAAGAGGTTTTTGCCGCGGCGGGCCCTCGTCGTGAGGCCTGGGTCACCAACCCCGCAAGGAGCGGACCAAAATCGATAGTCCGCTGCCCTAACGGCATGGTCGGACGTCTCCGCCGCGGGAACAATGGCTGCCATTCGATTCGACGACTCGACTCGATCCTTCGACTCGATCCTTCGATGCGACCCGTCGATTCGATCCTTCGATGCGACCCGTCGACTCGATCCTTCGATGCGACCCGTCGATTCGATCCTTCGATGCGACCCGTCGATTCGATCCTTCGATTCAACGCCCCGATTCGACCCTTCCAGTCGAACGATCGAATCGAACCTTCCACCCAGCAGCCTGATTCCACAGCGGGAGAGCCGACATGACCATTCCCAGTATCCACCGCGGCATTGCCGCGCCTTCCGCGTCGGAGCAGGCCGGCGCGATCCCTACCGCGTCCACCAGGCCGGTGAATGCCGGTATCCAGCTCGCGGTGCATGACGCCAGCCACGCCAAGTCACCGGGCCACGATGCCGCGCCCCGGCAGCGCGGCTGGCAGGGTTTTCT
>NZ_JCBAJO010000224.1:0-7470 GCF_059772245.1 Cupriavidus sp. R6-3 | reverse complement strand
CGCGGCGCCGGCAGCGACGGCACCGCGGTGGTATCAGCGGGCAGACGGCATTCGGGCCAGAGCTCGAGCAAGGTGCGATACCAGCTGCCGCGTCCGCCATCCGGAGCGTCGGCGCCATCGTGAGCGCCATCGTGAGCGCCATCGTTGGCGTGATCGTTGGGGCGACCGTTGGGGCGACCGTTGGCGCGTCCCTTGGCGCGTCCATCGGCACCATCGAGCGCAAGGTCGATCGCCGCTTCCGCGGGCGCGCCGCGGTGTTCCTGCTCGTCGCTCTCTTGATCCTCGTCGCTCGCCTCGCCTTCGGCCGCCTCGCCGCTCCAGTCGTAGCCGATCTCCAGCACCGGCACCGTCTCCGCCGCGGCGCGCAGGAAGGCCGCCTCGATCGGCGTCGGCGGCGTCGGGCCGAGCCAGACCACCGGGCCGGTCAGTTGCTGGGCGAGCGCCTGCAACGCACGGCGGCGCGCCGGCAGCGGATCGTCAGGCCCGGACAGCGCCTGCCAGAACGCCAGCACGATGCGCGCCTCCTCGCCGAGGAAACGCTCGGACAGATGCGCATAGGTGCGTTGCAGCGCCTCCTGCAACAGGCTGGCGCGGTCCTCGGCGAGCACCGCGTCGTCGTCGCGGATGGCGGCGTCCTCGAGCCATCGCGCCGACAGCTCGTCGCAGACGGTCAGCACGGTCTGCGCCAGCCCCCAGGCCGCCGGTTCGGTCTGCGCGCCGAAGGCCCGCCGCAGCCAGTCCTGGCCGCGGATCGCCTGCTGCACCGCGAGCAGGCGCGCGGCGTGGCTGCGCACCTTGTCGCCATGCAGCATCGCCGGCGGAAAGTCGAGCAGCCAATGGCCCAGCGTCAGGATGCGCGGCAGCAGGCGCGGGGTGCCGGACGCGCGCGCGGCGCGGTCCAGCGCCTGGCGCACGCCCGGAATCTGTGCCGCGGTCGGCACCACCAGATGCGCGGCGGACGCGCTCTGGCCGTGCTGCTCGCAGCGGTCGAGGAAATACCAGGCCGCGGCCGCGGCATTGTCGAGAAAGTCGCGGCCGGGGCGGAAACGCAGCGTCGTCATGTAGCGGGGTGGAATGGCAGGGGCGAAGCTGGCGGAAGCAATGGCAATCGTGGGGACATCGGCAAGCGCTCGGCGCGAACCGTGCGGACGCGCCGCATCGGCGCCGCGCGGCCCCGCGCCGGCGTCAGGCGATCGCGCTCGGGATCAGGAGCGCTCGCCTTCGATGCGGGCGCGGATCTCGCGCGCGGTCTCGAGCAGCCCTTCGTAGCCGGAGCGCGCATGCTCGGGCAGGTCCGGATCGCCGACCAGCGTACCGAGCGTTTCGATGATGCTGTAGACGAGGCCCTTGGCCGCGCCCACCGCAATGCTGTTCTCTTCGACCGCGGTACTCAGATGGGCCAGCGCGTCGCCCAGGTGCTCGGCGCCGGCGGGATCGGTCGGCGCGTCGGCATCCGTGTCGGCACTCGCCTCGGGCAACTGCCTGGGATCGCGCACGGGATCGCGTACGGAATCGCGCATCGGGTCGCGGGTCGGATCGCGGGTCGGATCGTCTTCGGGCGTCATGGTGGTGGCCTGATCGATTGGGAGGGGCTGCGCCGGGCCTTGTCCGGCACGTGTTCATTCTACGCGCGCCGTGCCGGCCCACGGCAAGCGCGGGTCAGTCAAGGGCTTACTGAGGGGCTTACCGAGGGGCTTACCGAGGGGCTCATTGAAGGGCTCATTGAAAGGCTCACTCGAGGGCGAGCGCAAGGCCGAGCGCGAGAGAGAGCGCGAGGGCGACCGCGGCCGCCGCCGCCGCGCACCGGGAAAACCCGATGCATCAGCGCCCGAGGCACAAGCGGGCGATATAGACAAAATCTCTGACGCCGATTGAAAGGCATCATTGGCTTCGCGGCGCCGAGCGCGGCAAAATGGCGCCATCCCTGGTACGAGGCCATGCCGACGGCGCCGGGACCGCACGGTTCGCAGGCATGCGGGCGACGGCGGGGACGGTTGAATTCGAGGCCGCCGCCGCCATCTTCGGTATTGCGAATCCGGGCGGCAATCCCGGCAGCCAATCCGGGCAGCATCAACCGGCGCAATATGGCCGGCCCCGACGAGCCGCGAAAAAGTCGTGTAATGTAGCGGTTCGGCATAATCCAGCCTTTTGATATCCCCGAGCGAACCCTGAGGTTTTCCGCCATGAGCGAACAAATCAAGTATGTGAGCGACGCCTCCTTCGACGCCGACGTCCTCCAGTCCGACAAGCCCGTGCTGCTCGACTTCTGGGCCGAATGGTGCGGCCCCTGCAAGATGATCGCGCCGATCCTGGACGAAGTCGCCAAGGACTACAGCGACAAGCTGCAGGTGGCCAAGATCAACGTCGACGAGAACCAGCAGGTGCCGGCCAAATTCGGCATCCGCGGCATCCCCACGCTGATCCTGTTCAAGAATGGCCAGGTCGCGGCGCAGAAGGTCGGCGCGCTGTCGAAGTCGCAGCTGACCGCCTTCCTCGACGGCAACCTGTAATTGCCCCGCGCGGCGCCGCGCAACGCGCGCCGCGACAGGCATCGCCGCCCTCCCGGGCGGCCACGATCCGGCTGGCGCCCCGGCTCTGGTGCGCCGGTCGGATTGTGCTAAGATGCCCCCTACAACTTCCCCGAGCGTTCGCTCATTTCTTTCCCCTTCCTTTGCTTCCGCCCGTCCGGGCCCCATCTGTACCCCTCGTCTATGCACCTGACAGAACTCAAATCGCTTCACGTGTCTGCCCTTCTCGAAATGGCCGCGACCCTCGAGATCGACAACGCACAGCGGATGCGCAAACAGGAACTGATGTTTGCGATCCTGAAGAAGCGCGCCAAGATGGGCGAAACCATCTACGGAGACGGCACGCTGGAAGTGTTGCCTGACGGCTTCGGCTTCCTGCGCTCGCCCGAAACGTCGTATCTGGCCAGCACGGACGATATCTATATTTCCCCCTCGCAAATCCGCCGTTTCAATCTGCATACCGGCGATTCGATCGAGGGCGAGGTGCGGACGCCCAAGGATGGCGAGCGCTATTTCGCGCTGGTCAAGGTCGACAAGGTCAACGGGCAGCCGCCCGAAGCGGTCAAGAACCGCATCATGTTCGAGAACCTGACGCCGCTGCATCCGAACCGGCCGCTGACGCTCGAACGCGATATCAAGGCCGAGGAAAACATCACCGGCCGCATCATCGACATGATCGCGCCCATCGGCCGCGGCCAGCGCGCGCTGCTGGTGGCCTCGCCGAAGTCCGGCAAGACCGTGATGCTGCAGCACGTCGCCCACGCGATCGCCAACAACCATCCCGAAGCCGACCTGTTCGTGCTGCTGATCGACGAGCGTCCCGAGGAAGTGACCGAGATGCAGCGCTCGGTGCGGGGCGAGGTGGTGGCGTCGACCTTCGACGAACCGGCGATCCGCCACGTGCAGGTGGCCGAGATGGTGATCGAGAAGGCCAAGCGCCTGGTCGAACTGAAGCGCGACGTGGTGATCCTGCTGGACTCGATCACGCGTCTGGCGCGCGCCTACAACACGGTGGTGCCGGCCTCGGGCAAGGTGCTGACCGGCGGTGTCGACGCCAACGCGCTGCAGCGTCCGAAGCGTTTCTTCGGTGCCGCGCGCAATCTCGAGGAAGGCGGTTCGCTGACCATCATCGCCACCGCGCTGATCGAGACCGGCAGCCGCATGGACGACGTGATCTACGAAGAGTTCAAGGGCACCGGCAACATGGAAGTGCACCTCGAACGCCGGCTGGCCGAGAAGCGCGTCTACCCGTCGATCAACCTGAACAAGTCCGGCACGCGCCGCGAGGAACTGCTGATCAAGCCCGAGATCCTGCAAAAGATCTGGGTGCTGCGCAAGTTCATCTCGGACATGGACGAAGTGCAGGCGATGGAATTCATCCTCGACAAGATGAAGGCGACCAAGAACAACGCCGAATTCTTCGACATGATGCGCCGCGGCGGCTGAGGCCGCCCTCGCCGGGCGCATCACCCGGATGGCTTGCATCGCTCGACGTCAAGGCGCGCCACGGCGCGCCTTTTTTCCGTCCGCGCCACGCTGCCCGTATTCAGCCACCTCGCCGGTATTCAGCCACCTCGCCGTATTCAGCCACGCTGCCCGTATTCACCGACTGAACCGATTGCCACCATGCTCGCCCGCCTCGCCAGACTGCTGCATGCCCGCTCGCGCCAGCGCAAGCTGCGCCGCTACGCGATCGACGACGCGCTGTGGCGGCAGACCGTATCTTCGCTGCCCTTCCTGCAGCGCTACGGCAGCGACGATCTGGCGGCGCTGCGCGAGCTGGCCACGCTGTTCATCGCCGACAAGGAATATTCGACCGCGCATGAGCTGGTGCTGACCGACGAGATGGTGGTCAGCGTCGCGGCGCAGGCCTGCGTGCCGATCCTGCGGCTTGGCCTGGAGTGGTATCGCGGCTGGCACGGCATCGTGCTGTATCCCGGCGAATTCATCATCCGGCGAACCGTCGAGGACGAGATCGGCCTGGTGCATGGCGTGGTCGAGGAGGCCAGCGGCGAGGCATGGGAGCACGGGCCGGTGATCCTGTCCTGGCCCGACGCCAGTCTGCCGGGCGCGGGACTGGACGCCGCCGCGGACCAGCCCGACGACACCTACAACGTGGTGATCCACGAGTTCGCCCACAAGCTCGACATGCTGGATGGCGAGGCCGATGGCGTGCCGCCCTTCTCGCGCGCGCTGCATGCCGGCGTGCAGCGAAGCCAGTGGGGGCAGACATTCGACGCCGAATACCAGCGCTTTGCCGACGCCTGCGACGCGGTGCCCGACGCCGCCTGGGACGAACCGGACCGGCTGCCGGCGCCGATGCGCGTGATCGATCCCTATGGCGCCGAGACGCCGGGCGAGTTCTTTGCGGTCGCTTCGGAGGCGTTTTTCGTCGAGCCTGCCGGGCTTTCGCGGCATTGGCCGGTGCTGTACGGGCTGTTGAAGACGTTCTACCGGCAGGATCCCGCCTCGATGTGACATATGAGGCATAAAGCAGCACTGCGGCGCAACGACGCGCTGCTTGTTGCACCTTGCCCACGTCCTTGTTTCTCTGCCATAATCCGCGTTTGTCCGTCACCGGCAAGTGGTTCGCTCGCCGCCAGCGATCGCAACAGCAAGCGCAACAGCAATGGCGGCCGCGGACTGGCTACCCAACCTGCAAGGAAACACCATGAAAGAAGGCATTCACCCGAATTACCGCGAAGTCGTGTTCGTCGACGTGTCGTGCGACTTCAGCTTCCTGACCCGCTCGACCATCCAGACCAAGGAAACGATCACCTGGAAGGATGGCAAGGAATACCCGCTGGCCAAGATCGAAGTGTCGTCGGAATCGCACCCGTTCTACACCGGCACCCAGAAGATCATGGACACGGCTGGCCGCGTCGAGAAGTTCCGCCAGAAGTTCGGCAGCAAGCTGGGCAAGGCCGCGAAGTAATCCGGCTGGACCAGAGACGGCGCCGGCAGCGCATCCCGCATGCCTTCTGCCGCCGTCCGATGCGCGCCTTCCTGCAGGAACCGGTGCACATTGTGTTAAAAGAGGCAGCCCAGGCTGCCTCTTTGCTTTTGCAACGCGTCTGGCGCAGCGCGGTCGTCTTTCCAATGCACGCCGTCGACCGCGCCCGCCCAGTCCGGTGCGAGCCCGGCGCCCTGGCCGGCGCTCAAGCCGACGCCAAAACCGACGCCCAAGCCGGCGCCAATCCACGCCGCCCAGTCCGCTGACCGATCGATGAGTCCCGTCAAAGCCTCCCGCGTCCACCTGACCGCCGCCGCCACCGGGGCTCTGCCCCGCGCCCTGCTGCTGGCGATCTGCATCATCTACGGCGCCGTCGGCCTGTTCGGCCGCGACCCGTGGAAGAACGAGGACGCCGCCGGCTTCGGCGTGATGTGGCAGCTGGCCATCGGCGGGCTGCACGACTGGCTGATGCCCAATATCGCCGGCCGGCCCTACGGGCAGGACGGCCCGCTGGTGTTCTGGGTCGGCGCGACGATGATCCGCCTGGCCGGCGGGTGGCTTGGCGCGCCCGATGCCGCGCGGCTCGCCACCGCGCTGTTCTATTTCGCGACCTGTGCCTTCATCTGGTACGCGACCTATCTGCTCGGACGCCGTGCCGAGGTGCAGCCCTTCGCCTTCGCCTTCGGCGGCCAGCCCAATGCGCGCGACTACGGCCGCACGCTGGCCGATGGCGCGCTGCTGATCTTCCTGGCCTGCGTCGGCCTGGCCATGCGCGGGCACGAGACCACGCCGCAGGTCGGCCAGGTCTGCTTCGTCGCGATGAGCCTGTATGGCCTGGTGCGCAGCCTCGACATGCCGACCCAGGGCGCGCTGTGGCTGGGCGCCGGCCTGGGCGCGCTGACGCTGGCCAGCGGGCCGATCCTGCCGCTGGTGCTGTTTGCCGCGATCCTGATCGGCGCTCTGGTCTGCAAGCCGCTGCCACTGCGGCGCGTGCTGACGATCGCCCTGCCGATCGCGCTGGCGATGGTCGCGGCGTGGATGGCGGCGACCTATTTCGGCGCCGCGCATCGCGACGAGGCGGTCGCCTTCATCCGCGAATGGTCGCGCTACGACCGGCGTACCTACAGCTGGCCGAACGGCTTCGCGATCGGCTTCGTCGCCCGCAACTTCTTCCTGTTCTCGTGGCCGGTGTGGCCGATCGCGATCTGGTCCTGGCTGAGCTGGGCCGGCATGCGGCGCGGTCCCCATGTCGCGTTGCCGCTGGCGCTGCTGCTGCCGCTGTTCGTGCTGCTGCTGATGCTGCGCCAGCCCGGCGACGTGCAGTTCATCCTGCTGCTGCCGCCGATGGCGGTGCTGGCGGCCTTCGGCCTGCCGACGCTGACGCGCGCGACCATCAACGCGATCGACTGGTTCGCGCTGCTGTTCTTCACGATCTTCGGCGGCACCGTCTGGTTCATGTGGCTGGCCAAGACGACCGGCTGGCCGCCGCGGATCGCCAACAACATCTTCAAGCAGCTGCCCGGCTACCTGCATGTGTTCTCGGCCAGCGCGGTGCTGTTCGCGCTCGCGGCGACCGCGGCCTGGGTGCTGGTGGTGCGCTGGCGGCTGTCGCGCGCGCCCAAGCAGATCTGGCGCCCGGTGGTGATCTCGGCCGCCGGCACCACGCTGATGTGGGTGATGGCGATGACGTTGTGGCTGCCGTCGATCAACTACGGCAAGACCTACCGCGATGTGGCCGAGGCCGCCTCGATGGCGCTGCCGACCACCTACGAGTGCGTGCAGCCGATCCGCATGGGCGACGCGCAGCTGGCCTCGTTCGCGTTCTTCGGGCATTTCCGCTTCGGCGGCCCGGAGGACGGCTGCGACGTGCTGCTGCGGCACGACCCGGTCGACTACGGCGAGCCGTCCAGCATCTCGCGCTTCGAATGGCGGCTGATCTGGGAAGGCCGCCGCCCCTCGGACCGCGATGAACGCTTCCGCATGTACCAG
>NZ_JCBAJO010000223.1:0-7524 GCF_059772245.1 Cupriavidus sp. R6-3 | reverse complement strand
GATGGCACTGGCCGCGCACGCCGGCACCGAGTCGGAGCGGGCGGTGGCGCGCTCGAGCGCCGAAGGCTGGCGTCTCGATGGCACGGTGGACGTGCCCTGGGGCCGGCACGTGCGCCATGTGGTGGTGCGTGCGGTGGACCGGCAGCCGTTCGGACGTGCGGTATGGCTGCTGGTGCCGACCGCCGGCTGCCGCATCGAGACCGGCGCCAATCTGGCCGGCGAACCGCGCGACCGGCTGCGCTTCGACGACGCGCCGGCCGCCGCCGCGGTGGTGGTCGAGAGCCCGGCCGACGAGGCGATGCTTGGCGCCGGCGCGGCAACGTCGCAGCCCTCGTCACCTTCCCCGCTCGGCGCGCTGATGCGTTCGATCCAGATCGCCGGCGTGCTCGAGCGCGTGCTGAACCAGACCGTGCAATACGCCACCGAGCGCATCCAGTTCGGCCGCCCGATCGCCAAGTTCCAGGCGATCCAGCAGCAACTGGCGATGCTGGCCAACGAAGTGGTGGCGGCGCGCATGGCGGTGGCCAGCGCCTGCGCGGCGATGCGCGCGCCAGGCTGGAACAGCCAGGCGATGGTGGCCAAGGTGATCTGCGGCAATGCCGCCGGCCGCGCCGCCGCGATCGCGCACCAGGTCCATGGCGCGATCGGTTTCACGCACGAGCACTCGCTGCACTGGTCCACCCGTCGGCTATGGAGCTGGCGCGCCGAGTACGGCAGCGAGGCGCACTGGGCGCGCGAGATCGGCACGCGCGCGATCCGCGAGGGCGGCGCCGCGCTTTGGCCGCGGGTCACCGCGCCGCAGGCCGCCTGAGGCGCGTGGCGTGCACGCACGCGGCCACGTACACGTGACCACCGTGCACGTGACCACCGCGCGCGCGACCACCACGTGCGTGACCACCACGTGCGTGACCACCACGTGCGCGGCGTATCGCGCAGGAACACAGGGATAACAAGGGCAAACGAGCCCTCCCACGACAGGAGACATCGATGCGAGTACCGGGTTTGTTTCGGGCGCTGCTGCTGGCCAGCGCCGCCTTCACCAGCGCCGTCGCGAGCGGCATTGCCGCCGCCGAATCGGCCAGCGAGTTTCCTTCGCGGCCGCTGCGGATCATCGTGCCGTTCACCGCGGGCAGCGGCTCCGATTCGTCGGCCCGCTACTACGGCGAAGCGCTCGGCCGCGCGCTGGGCCAGCCGGTGGTGGTCGAGAACCGCCCCGGCGCCAACGGCGTGATCGGCATCCAGGCGTTGAAGAACGCGCCGGCCGACGGCTACACGATCCTGCTGGCGAGCAATTCGCCGCTGTCGGTCAATCCGATCGTGCTGAAGAACCTGCCCTACGATCCGCTGGCCGATCTGCGTCCGATCGCGGGCCTGAGCCGAAACATGAATGTCTTCCTCGTGCCGATCGATTCGCCCTGGAAGACGCTGGCCGATGTGGTCGCCGCGGGCAAGGCCAAGCCGCTCAGCGTGGGCACCTATTCGGCGGGCTACCGGCTCGCGGCCGCCTGGTTCGGCAATCTGGCCGGCATCAAGCTGGTCAATATTCCCTACAAGGGCCAGGCGCAGATCATGACCGACATCATCGGCAGGCAGCTCGATCTGGCGGTGGTCGACACCAGCGGCGCGCTGACGCTGATCCGGCAGGGCAAGGTGCGCGCGCTGGCGGTATCCGGGGAGAAGCGCCATCACGAACTGCCCGAGGTGCCGTCCGTGCGCGAGCTCGGCTATCCCGATTACGTGCAGTACAGCTGGGTGTCGTTCTACGTGCGGGCGCAGACGCCGGACGACATCGCCGGCAAGCTCGCGACCGCGATGCAGTCGATCCTGAAGACGCCGGAGTCGACCGCCTTCCTGGCGACCAAGGGCAGCGACCCGATGCCCTATCCCCCGCAGACCATGCGCTCCTTCCACCAGGCCGAAATAGCGCGCTTCCGGCGCGTGGCGCAGGCGGCCGGCATCCAGCCGGAATGATGGCGTGAAGCTACACCGGCAGGCCGCGCGCGACCTCGGTCAGCAGCGCGCGCAGCAGGGAGACGAAGGGATGGGTATGGACATTGTTGTGCCAGCACAGATGGACCGGAATGGCCAGCGCCGGGTCGTCGATCGGAATGAAGCGCACGCCCGGATGCCGGCACAGTACCGGCGCCAGATAGCGCGGCACCATCGCATACATGTCGGTACCGGTGATCGCGTCGGCGACGGCCAGATAGCTGGTCATCGTGCAGGCGATATGGCGCTGCTCGCCGTGCTTGGCGAAGTAGCGGTCGACCATGCGCGTGACCACGCCGAACTGCGAGATGTCCAGGCAGGGCAGCGGCGCCAGTTCGGCCGCGCCCGCCGTGTTGCCGAGATGGGCATTGCCGGCATCGCACAGGCAGCCGAACGGCGCCGAGAACAGCAGCTCGGAACGCAGCGCCTCGGATTCGACCGGATAGAAGGCCACCATCACGTCGATCGCGCCGCTGGTCATCGCGCTCAGTCCGCTGGGCATCGGCACCGGATGCATGCGCACCCGCGCGCGCGGCGCGACCTCGCGCAGCCGGGCCAGGAAGGCCGGGGCGATCAGCGCCTGCAGCGAGTCGTTGATGCCGATCGCGTAGGAGCCGGTCTCCTGCGCGGGATCGTAGCGCTCGCTCTGCGTGTAGATGCTCTCGATGGTGCGCAGCGCGGCGTCGAGCGCCTGCTGCAATTCCTGCGCGCGGCGCGTCGGCAGCATCCTGGCCGCGCTCTTGATCAGCAGCGGATCGCCGAACTCCTCGCGCAGCCGCTCCAGCATGCGGCTGGTCGACGGCTGGCTGCTGTCGAGCCGCCGCGCCGCCTCGCTGACGCTGCGGCTCTCCAGCAGCGCGGCCAGCACGACCAGCAGGTTCAGGTCCTTGTGCCGCAGTTCGGCCAGCGGCAGCCGCCGCCGGTCGTTGGCGGGCGTCGGCTCGCCCTCTCGATGGTCTCCGCTATGCATCGTCGATTCGCGTTGCGCTCCTGGTGAGCGGGTGTTGCCGGCCAGATGCCGGCGCCCGCTTTCGATTGGCCGATGAATCCGTCCGGCGAGGTGCCGGACACACGGGCTCCATTATCCGGGCGCGGCTCCCGGCGATCCATCGGCAATTTCCCACGCCGCCCATTTACGCCGCTTGTTCGCGCCGCTGCTTCTGTCACCGCTACCACCACCGACCTTCTACCGCCATGGATACTTCATCCCCTGTCTCGCTGCTCCGGATGCCGCAGGACCACGTCGCGCACGTGGTGCTGCAGCGCCCGCCCCATAACCATGTCGACGCCGATTGCATGGCGGCGCTCGCCGATGCCCTCGAACAGCTCGATCGCGACGACGATTGCCGCGCCATCGTGCTCGCGGCCGACGGCAAGTCGTTCTGCGCCGGCGCCGACTTCGGCGCCAGCGATCCGTCGATCCGGCGCGATCCCAGCCCGTTCTACCGGCAGGCGATGCGGCTGTTCCGCACGCGCAAGCCGATCGTGGCGGCGGTGCATGGCGCGGCGATCGGTGCCGGCGTGGGGCTGGCCCTGGTCGCGGACTTTCGCGTGACCTGCCGCGAGGCGCGCTTCAGCGTCAATTTCAACCGGCTGGGCTTCCATCCGGGCTTCGGCCTGAGCCTGACGTTGCCGCGGCTGATCGGCGAGCAGCGTGCGGCGCTGCTGTTCTACACCGGCCGCCGCATCGACGGCGCGACCGCGGTCGAGATGGGGCTGGCCGACGAGCTGGTCGAACAGGCCGACGTGCGGGCTCGCGCCCACGCGCTCGCCTGCGAAATCGCGCTGTCTGCGCCGCTGGCCGTCGAAAGCACGCGCGCCACGCTGCGCGCCGGACTTGCCGACCGCGTCGCCGAGATCAACCGGCACGAGCTGCAGGTCCAGCTGACGCAGTTCCCGACCGAAGATTTCCGCGAAGGCGTGGCCGCGATGGCCGAGCGCCGCCTACCCAATTTCCAGCGCCGCTGATGCGGCATCACAGGAGTGCGTCAGTGAACGAACACAAGCAGAGCGGCGGCAAGACCGCCGTGGCGGGGCCGCTGGACGGCGTGCGGGTACTGGACCTGTCGTCGGTGGTGCTGGGGCCGATGGGCACGCAGGTGCTGGCCGACATGGGCGCCGACGTGATCAAGATCGAGGCGCCAGAGGGCGACCTGATGCGCGCCAATGGCGTGGTCGAGCACGCGGGCATGAGCTCGATCTTCCTCGCGCTGAACCGCAACAAGCGCTCGGTGGTGCTGGACCTGAAGGACGAGCAGGGCGCGGCCGCGCTGCGCGCACTGATCCCGACCTGCGACGTGCTGGTCCACAACATGCGGATCGGCGCGATCGAACGGCTGGGCTTCGGCTACGACGCGGTCGCGCGCCTGCGGCCCGATATCGTCTATTGCGCCGCGCCCGGTTTCGGCCAGGACGGTCCGGACCGCGACAAGCCCGCGTTCGACGACATCATCCAGGCGGCCTGCGGCTTCGTCGGCGCGGCGAGCGCGGCCGGTGCCGAGCCCGACTACCTGCCCAGCCTGATCGCCGACAAGACCACCGGGCTCGCGGTGGCCAACGCGGTGCTGGCCGCGCTGTTCCGGCGCGAGCGGCACGGCGAGGGCCAGTACGTCGAGGTGCCGATGCTGGAGACGATGGCGGCCTTCGTGCTGACCGAGCACATGGGCGGCATGATGTTCCCGTCTTCTACCGCCAAGGCAGGCTATGCGCGCCTGCTCGAAGGCGGCCGCAAGCCGGTGCGCACCGCCGATGGCTGGATCAGCATGCTGCCCTATACCGAACGGCACTGGAAGGCGTTCTTCCACGACCTCGGACGCGACGACCTGGGCGAGCGCTATCAGATCGCCAGCCGGCGCGAGCGCAACGCGAACATCAAGGCGCTGTACGGCCATCTGGCCGAGCTGGCGCCGCTGCGGACCACCGCGCAATGGATGGCGCTGTGCGAGCGGCTCGATATTCCCGCCACGCCGATCTACCGGCTCGAGGACCTGCCGGGCCATCCGCATCTGTCGGCGGTGGGACTGTTCGAGGAATCGGTGCATCCGGCGGTCGGGCCGATCCGCCAGGTCCGCCCGACCACGCGCTTTGCCCGCACGCCGACCGCGATCCGCCGGCCCGCGCCATCGCTGGGCGAGCATACCGAGGAGGTGTTGCGCGAGGCCGGCGTCGCGCCGGAGCGGATCGCCGCGCTGCTGGAGCCCATTAAGCCAAAACCCCGCTGAATCCATCGAGATTATCCATTTCTCCTGAATCAATTCGCTTCCTAGACTTGGCGCCAACGCTCCGTCAGTGGGCGTGAAGACAAGCGACCCGAAGAAGAACCACCAGGGCAGGAGAAGACATGGAGATCAGGCACGCTCGCCGCGTCGGCACGGCGCGGGCGATGGGATGGCGGTTGGCTGCGGTGACCGCGGTCGCCGCGGCAACGCTGCTGGCCGGTTGCGGCAGCGACGACGATGGCGGTCCGTCGACCGGCGGCCCGCCCGGAGGCGGCGGGCAGGCGGCGACCCCGGCGATCACGCTGACGATTTCCGCGCGCGAGGACTTTCCCGGCAGCTTCGGCAGCGTCGGCGCCTACGAGAAGCTGACCGGCTCGCTGCACGGCGAGGTCGATCCGAAGGACCCGCGCAACGCGGTGATCCAGGACCTCGAGCTCGCGCCGGTCAATGCGCGCGGCATGGTCGAGTACACCACCGAGTTCGTGATGCTCAAGCCGAAGGACATCGGCAAGGCCGGCGGCGTGCTGCGCTATGACGCCCCCAATCGCGGCAATATCCTGACCATGCCGAACCCGGCCGCGGTGCCGGGCGATGCGGTCTATTTCGAGCGCGGCTATGTGTTCCTGTACGCGGCGTGGCAGGGCGACGTGCCCAAGAGCTCGCCGGCGCGGCTGACGCTTAGCGTGCCGGTGGCGCGCAACAAGGACGGCAGCAGCATCACCGGCCCATACGCCGCGGAGCTGGTGCCCAGCGTGGCGACCTCGACCATGAGCCTGCCCGGCGGCGTCTTCAACGGCTCGATGATTCCCTACGCGCCGGCCAGCCTCGACAATACCCAGCCCGGCTACACGCTGACGCGCCGCGTCAACGAGACCGATCCGCGCGTGCCGATCGCGCCGTCGGAATGGAAGTTCGCCGACTGCGGCCCCGGCGGCGCGCCGTTTCCCGGCAAGCCCGACGGCAGCAAGGTCTGCCTGAAGGACGGCTTCCAGCCAGGCTATCTGTACGAGATCACCTACGTGGCCAAGGATCCGAAGGTGATGGGCGTGGGCCTGGCGGCGCTGCGCGACACGGTGACCTTCTTCCGCCATCGCAGCGCCGACGCGGCCGGCACGCCCAATCCGATCGCCGGCGCGATCCGCTACGCGATCGGGCAGGGCACCTCGCAGTCGGGCAATGCGATGAAGACCTTCCTGCATCTGGGCTTCAACGCGGCGCTGGACGGCGGCAAGGTGTTCGACGGCATCTTCGCGCATGTGGCCGCGCGCCAGACCAATATCAACACGCGCTTCGCGGTGCCGGGCGGCGGCGGTGGCCTGCGCACCGACCATCGCGCCTTCGGCCAGACCGCGCCGCGCGGGCTGGCGGCCGACTACGAGGACGCGGTCGCGGGCCGCACCGGCGGCGTGATGAAGCGCTGCAGCGAGACGCGGACCTGCCCGCGCTTCTTCCTCGGCCTGTCGGGCACCGAGTTCTGGCAGCTGCAGGGCTCGCCGGTGCTGACCGACGCCTACGGTTTCACCGACCTGAAGCAGCCGGACAATGCGCGCATCTACTACTACGCCAGCACGCAGCACGGCGGCCGCTCCGCGCAGATCAACTACAACCCCGCGCAGACGGTCTATCCGGCCGGCTCGATGATCGACTTCGCCGATACCTTCCGCGCGCTGTTCATCGCGCTGGAGGACTGGGTCGCGCGCGACATCGCGCCGCCGGACAGCCAGGTGCCGCGCATCGCCGACGGCACGCTGGTGCGGCCCGACCAGTTGCAGGTGCCGGTGATCAAGGGTGTCGGTTTCGCCGGCCCGAGCGGAACGGTGCCGATCCCCGACTTCCAGTACCTCGGCCGCTACAACGGCTTCCCGCTGCTCGACTACGGCCCGCAGTACCGGCCGCAGGACGAGTCCGGCATTGCGACCGTGCTGCCGCCCGCCTATCTGGGCCGCGACTACGCGATCCTGGTGCCGCAGCTCGATCCCACCACCGGCCTGGCGAAGGCGGGCATCCGCGCGCTCGACGTGCAGGCGCCGGTCGGCACCAGCCTCGAGTTCAACTACGTGGCCACGCCCGGCATCGTCGATCTCGTCAATCTGGGCGGCAGCTACATCCCCTTCCACAAGACCGAGGCCGCGCGCACCGCGGCCGGCGACCAGCGGCCCTCGCTGGAGGCGCTGTATGGCGACCAGGCCGGCTATCTGGCGAAGCTGCGCACGGCCGCCGACGCGCTGGTGTCGCAGCGCTTCCTGCTGCCCGCCGACGCACAGCGCGCGATCGCGCGCGCCCAGGCCAATCCGGTGCTGCCGTGAAGCGGCACCGG
>NZ_JCBAJO010000222.1:0-7630 GCF_059772245.1 Cupriavidus sp. R6-3 | reverse complement strand
GCGCTGCGCATGGGCTTCATCGGCTCGGCCACCTATGCGTTGCTGCCGAAGCTGATCCCGGCGTTTCGCGCCGCGCATCCCGGCATCGAGCTGGTGCTGCACGAATCGACGACGGCCGCGATCCTGCAGCGGCTGGAGAACCGCCAGCTCGACGCGGGTCTGGTGCGCTTCCCCGTGCTGAGCACCGGCGACTTCGTGCTGACGCCGCTGGAGAACGATGGCTTCGTGGCCGCGGTGTCGGCCGACAGCCCGCATGCGCGCGGCCGTTCCATTGCCTTGCAGGCCCTCGCCGGCGAGGACTTCATCATGTTTTCCGGCGCCGAGGTGCCGAGCCTGCGCGCCGTCGCGATGCTGCTGTGCCAGGAGGCCGGCTTCGTGCCGCGCGTCGCGCAGGAGGCGGTGCAGGTGCAGACCATCGTCAGCCTGGTCGAAAGCGGGCTGGGCGTGGCACTGGTGCCCGGCGTGACCGCACGCCATACCAATCGGCGCGTGCGCTTTCTCAATCTGTCGAGCCCGAAGCCGGCCGCGCGTATCGGCATCGCGCTGGCGACGCGTGCGGATGCGCAGGACCGCCAGGTACAGCGGTTGCTGCGTGTGGCGCGGGCCGCGGTGCGCTAGGGGTTTTCCCGTGCCGTCTGCGGGGGCCGGACCGATGCCGCCCGGCAGCGGCCACCACGCGCCGCTCGCCGTGCCGGCACGCCATTGATGCCGGGGCCTTGGCTAACTCCCTGATTTCCAGACGCTGTTCAGTCGGACCGCGGCGCGCTTGATGCGCGTCTCGCATCAATCGGCACGTGTGTGTCGAGCGGCGTTCCCGCGTCGCCTCGCGGCCCGCCGCGCACCGGCAGCACGCAAGGTCGCCAGGCCCGGTAAGCCACGGCAAAAACCCCTTGACTCGACTGATATACCACATACTGTATAGCACTAGACGGCAGCAGCGGACGTCCTTGCCGCCGCCGCATGAGAGGCGCCATCAGGCTCCCATTCCCAATCGACGCGGTTCCCCACCGCCGAAAAGGAGACACCATGGAACAACCGCAAGACGCGCAGCGCTCGCCCTTTGCCTCGCCGTGGGTCCAATTGGCCTTCGGCGTCATCTGCATGGCGATGATCGCCAACATGCAGTACGGATGGACGCTGTTCGTCAATCCGATCGACGAGAAGCACCAATGGGGACGGACCGCGATCCAGGTTGCGTTCACGATCTTCGTGGTCACCGAGACCTGGCTGGTGCCGATCGAGGGCTATCTGGTCGACAAGTACGGGCCGCGGCCGGTGGTGGTCGGCGGCGGGCTGCTGTGCGGCGTGGCCTGGGTGCTGAACTCGATGGCCGAGTCGCTGCCGATGCTGTATTTCGCCGCGGCGGTCGGCGGCGTCGGCGCCGGCGCGGTCTACGGCACTTGTGTAGGCAACGCGCTGAAGTGGTTCCCGAACCGGCGCGGGCTGGCGGCGGGCATTACCGCGGCGGGGTTTGGCGCCGGCTCTGCGCTGACCGTGGTGCCGATCGCCTACGTGATCAAGAACAGCGGCTACGAGGCGGCGTTCCTGTGGTTCGGCCTCGGGCAGGGGCTGGTGGTGTTCTTCCTCGGCATGGCGCTGTATCCGCCGTCGGCGAAGATCCTCGACGAGGTCAAGAGCACGCTGAAGGCGGCGGCCACCTACAACGCCTCGCCGCGCCAGGTGCTGGCCTCGCCGATCTTCTGGATCATGTACGCGATGTTCGTGATGATGGCCGCCGGCGGGCTGATGGCCACCGCGCAGCTCGGCCCGATCGCCAAGGACTTTGGTCTCGACAACACGCCGGTGTCGATCCTCGGGCTGACGCTGCCGGCGCTGACCTTCGCGCTGACGATCGACCGCGTGCTGAACGGTCTCACGCGTCCGTTCTTCGGCTGGGTCTCCGACAATATCGGCCGCGAGAACACCATGTTCATCGCCTTCGCGGTCGAAGCCGTCGGCATACTGCTGCTGTCGAAGTATGGCCATCATCCGGTCGCCTTCGTGGTGCTGACCGGCGTGGTGTTCTTCGCCTGGGGCGAGATCTACAGCCTGTTCCCGGCCACCTGCGGCGACACCTTCGGGCCGAAGTTCGCCGCCACCAATGCCGGCCTGCTGTACACGGCCAAGGGCACGGCCGCCTTGCTGGTGCCGTTCAGCAGCGTGATCACGGCGGCCACCGGCGACTGGCATGCGGTCTTCATGCTGGCCTCCGGCATGGCGGCGTTCTCGGCCTTGCTGGCGGTGTTCGTGCTCAAGCCGATGCGCGAGGCCCATATCCGCAAGCATGTGCATGCCAGCGCCGTTCACCCGATGGGCTTGCAGCCGGTGCCGGACGATCTGACGTAGCGGGGTCTGCAGCAAGGGCGGGCGCGCCCACCGTGATGCCGGTGGGCGCGGGAATCAGCAGCGGCGGCAGGGCCCGCGGCCGATGGCGCTATCATCGACCCGGCGGCGCCCCCCAACGCCGCTTCCCACAGGCATCCAGGACAACGAACAGAGATGACCATGAATCAGGTCGTGATCCCCATTCCGGTCGACAGCATCGGCCGGCAGCGCAAGCGCCGCCAGCCCAAGGGGCGGCAAGTCGACCCCGCCGCGCTCGCCGAGGTACGCGCGCTGCTCGGCGAGGCGCCGCGCCGGCGCGATCTGCTGATCGAACACCTGCACGCGATCAACGATCGCTATGGGCAGCTCGCCGCGCCGCATCTGGCGGCATTGGCCGCCGAGATGAAGATGGCGCAGGCGGAGGTCTACGAGGTCGCGACCTTCTATCACCACTTCGACGTCGTGCGCGAGGATGCCGATGGCGCGATCGCGCCGCCGCCTGCGCTGACCGTGCGCGTTTGCGAGGGCATCGCCTGCGAGATGGCCGGCGCGCAATCGCTGCTCGACAAACTGCCTGCGCTGCTCGGCACCGACGTGCGCGTGGTCGCCGCGCCCTGCATCGGCCGCTGCGAGCGCGCGCCGGCGGCGCTGGTCGGACAGAATCCGGTCGACGTGGCCAGTGCCGAGGCGATCGTCGAACGCGTGGCCGCGGGCGCGGTGCGCCACGAGCCCGAGCCGTACGTCGACTACCAGGCGTATCGCGAGCAGGGCGGCTACCGCACCCTGCGCGCGGTGGCCGACGGCGCGCTGTCCGCCGACGACGCCATCGCCACGATGGAGCATGCGGGACTGCGCGGCCTCGGTGGTGCCGGTTTCCCGGCGGGACGCAAATGGCGCATCGTGCGGGCCGAGGACGGCCCGCGCCTGATGGCCGTCAATATCGACGAAGGCGAGCCCGGCACCTTCAAGGACCGCTTCTATCTGGAGCGCGATCCGCATCGCTTCCTCGAAGGCATGCTGATCGCCGCCCGGGTCGTGCAGGTCGATGCGATCTATATCTACCTGCGCGACGAGTACGCCGGCTGCCGCGCGCTGCTGACCGAGGAACTGCGGCGGCTGCGCGAGGACCCGCCATGCGCGGACCTGCCGCCGATCGAGTTGCGGCGGGGCGCCGGCGCCTATATCTGCGGCGAAGAGTCCGCGATGATCGAATCGATCGAAGGCAAGCGCGGCTGGCCGCGGCTGCGCCCGCCCTATGTGGCGCAGGTCGGCCTGTTCGGCCGGCCGACGCTGGAGCACAACTTCGAGACGCTGTACTGGGTGCGCGACATCCTGGAACGAGGACCTGAGTGGTTCGCCGGGCAGGGCCGGCATGGACGCAAGGGACTGCGCTCGTTCTCGGTGTCGGGCCGCGTCAACAAGCCGGGCGTGCATCTGGCACCGGCCGGCATCACCATCACGGAGCTGATCGACGAGTATTGCGGCGGCATGCTCGATGGCCATCGTTTCTACGGCTACCTGCCGGGCGGCGCGTCGGGCGGCATCCTGCCCGCGTCGATGGGCGATATCCCGCTGGACTTCGACACGCTGCAGCCGCATGGCTGCTTCATCGGCTCGGCGGCAGTGGTGGTGCTGTCGGACCACGATCGCGCGGTCGACGTGGCGCGCAACCTGATGCATTTCTTCGCGCACGAGTCCTGCGGCCAATGCACGCCCTGCCGCGTCGGCACGGCCAAGGCCGTGCAGCTGATCGCGCAGCCGCAGTGGGACCGGGAGGCGCTGGCCGACCTGTCCGCGGTGATGCGCGATGCGTCGATCTGCGGGCTGGGGCAGGCCGCGCCCAATCCGATCGACTGCGTGATCCGCTATTTCCCGCACGAGCTGGCCTGAGCGCGAGCAGCCGCAACAAGCCGCAAGCAGCCCGAAGAAGCCGCCGTACGACAGATCCGACAGATCCAAGAGACCGCCATGAATGCATTGACCCGCGCCGAACGCGCCCTCGTCCAAGCCTCCGATCCCGCTTCGGTCGCCTTCCAGCTGAACGGCCGCGAGGTGGTGGCCGCGCCCGGCGAAACGCTGCTGCAGGTGGCCAGGCGCGAGGGCGTCGAGATTCCGCACCTGTGCTACAAGGACGGCCTGGAGCCGGCCGGCAACTGCCGCGCCTGCATGGTGGAGATCGATGGCGAGCGCGTGCTGGCGCCGTCGTGCTGCCGCCAGCCGGCGAACGGCATGAAGGTGCAGACCGATTCGCCGCGCGCGCGCAAGGCGCAGAGCATGGTGCTCGAGCTGCTGCAGTCCGACATGCCCGAGACCGCGTACACGCGCGACAGCGAACTGGACCAGTGGTCCGCGCGCCTCGAGATCGGCAAGCCGCGCTTTGCGCCGCGCGCACCCGTGGCGCCCGATCTGTCGCATCCGGCCATCGCGGTCAATCTCGATGCCTGCATCCAGTGCACGCGCTGCCTGCGCGCCTGCCGCGACGAGCAGGCCAACGACGTGATCGGCATCGCGCTGCGCGGCGCCGACGCTAAGATCGTGTTCGACATGGACGATCCGATGGGCATGTCGACCTGCGTCGCCTGCGGCGAATGCGTGCAGGCCTGCCCGACCGGCGCGCTGATGCCGGCGCGCGCCGCCGCGCTGGCGGTGCCTGACAAGCAGGTGCAATCGGTCTGCCCATATTGCGGTGTCGGCTGCCAGCTGACCTATCACGTCAAGGACAACCGCATCCAGTACGTGGAAGGGCGCGACGGCCCGGCCAATCACGCGCGGCTCTGCGTCAAGGGCCGCTACGGCTTCGACTACGCCGCGCACCCGCACCGGCTGACGGTGCCGCTGGTGCGCCGAGAGGGCGTGCCCAAGCGCGGCGATGCGGTGATGGACCCCGAGCGCGTGATGGAGGTGTTCCGCGAGGCGACGTGGGAGGAAGCGCTGGCGCTTGCCGGCGGCGGCCTCGCGCGCATTCGCGATACCCACGGCAAGCGCGCGCTGGCCGGTTTCGGCTCGGCCAAGGGCAGCAACGAGGAGGCCTATCTGTTCCAGAAGCTGGTGCGGACCGGCTTCGGCAGCAACAACGTCGACCATTGCACGCGGCTGTGCCACGCCTCGTCGGTGGCGGCATTGCTCGAGGGGATCGGCTCGGGCGCGGTGTCCAACCCGGTGATCGATGTCGGCAAGGCCGAGGTCGTGATCCTGATCGGCGCCAATCCGACCGTCAATCATCCGGTCGCGGCCACCTGGATCAAGAACGCGGTGCGCAACGGCACCAAGCTGATCGTCGCCGATCCGCGGCGCTCGGACCTGGCGCGCTTCGCCTATCGCTTCCTGCAATTCCAGCCGGATACCGACGTCGCGCTGCTCAACGCGATGATGCATGTGATCGTCACCGAAGGGCTGGTCGATCGCGACTTCATCGAGAGCCGCACGATCGGCTACGAGGAACTCGAGCGCAATGTGGCCGCCTACAGCCCCGAGGCGATGGCGCCGATCTGCGGCATCGACGCCGAGACGATCCGCCATGTCGCGCGGCTCTACGCGACAGCGGGCAGCGCGATGATCCTGTGGGGCATGGGCGTGTCGCAGCACGTGCATGGCACCGACAATGCGCGCTGCCTGATCGCGCTGGCGCTGATGACCGGCCAGATCGGCCGGCCCGGCACCGGCCTGCATCCGCTGCGCGGCCAGAACAATGTGCAGGGCGCCTCGGACGCCGGGCTGATCCCGATGATGTATCCGGACTACCGGCGCGTCGACGATGCCGACGCCGCGTCGCGATTCGAGGCGCTATGGGGCACGCCGCTCGATCGCCAGCCGGGTTTGACGGTGGTCGAGGTGATGCAGGCCATCGAACGCGGCGAGGTGCGCGGCATGTACATCATGGGCGAGAACCCGGCGATGTCGGACCCCGACGCGCAGCATGCGCGCGAGGCGCTGGCCGCGCTCGATCATCTGGTGGTGCAGGACATCTTCCTGACCGAGACCGCCTATCTCGCCGACGTGGTGCTGCCGGCCTCGGCCTTCCCCGAGAAGACCGGCACCTTCACCAATACCGACCGCATCGTGCAGCTCGGCCGGCAGGCCATCGACCCGCCGGGACAGGCGCGCCAGGACCTGTGGATCATCCAGCAGATGGCCGCGCAGTTGGGCCTGGACTGGCGCTACGGCGACGTGGCCGAGGTGTTCGACGAAATGCGGCTGGCGATGCCGAGCATCGCAGGCATCACCTGGGAGCGGCTGCAACGCGAACACGCGGTCACCTACCCGTGCCGCGCCGAAGGCGATGCCGGCGAGCCGGTGATCTTCACCGACGACTTCCCCACGCCGACGGGCCGCGCGCGCTTCGTGCCGGCCGATATCGTGCCCGCGGCCGAACGGCCGGACCAGGACTATCCCTTCGTGCTGATCACCGGGCGCCAGCTCGAACACTGGCACACCGGCAGCATGACGCGCAGGGCGGGGGTGCTCGATGCGCTCGAGCCCGACCCGACCGCGCTGGTCCATCCGCTCGATCTGGCGCAGTGGGGCGGCAAGCCCGGCGACGTCATCACGCTGGCGTCGCGCCGCGGCGAGGTTGCGCTGTATGCGCGCGCCGACGAGGGCACGCCGCGCGGCGCGGTGTTCGTGCCGTTCTGCTATTACGAGGCGGCGATCAACAAGCTGACCAATTCGGCGCTCGATCCGTTCGGCAAGATCCCGGAGTTCAAGTACTGCGCGATCCGGGTGACGCTGGGTGGCACACCGCCGGAGCAGTCGAGCTATGGGGGCGGGCAGATCCTGGCGCGGGCCGGCTGAGGGATCGACACGACGGACTTCATCGACCCCAGGTTCGAGTTCGAGTTCGAGTTCGAGGCTGGCGCGGCGCGGGTCCTGCGACGCACGCGCAACGGCATGGCGCAGAGGCGGCCGTAAGGTCGGAATCAGCGGGCCACGCCAAGGTCTTCGGTTCGCACCGCCGAGCGTACCGTCCGCTCGGCATGCTGCGGCGGTATCGCGGCAGCGGGCGCGCCGCGGGACAACAGGCGCTGCGCGAGGAAGGCGACGACCTGATCGATCACGCCCGCATCGCGCAGGATGCGCCGATGGCCCAGGCCCTCGGTGGTCAGCAGCGTGGCGCCGGGCCACGAACCGGCGATCGCGGCGCCGTCTTCCCAGCGCACCTCCTTGTCGTGGCGATCGTGGACGACCAGCGTCGGCGGCACCGGGCGGCAGCGGCCGATATCGGGCACGTTGAACGCACCCCATGGCATGCCGAGCCACTGTTCGCTGTTGCGCTGCACGCGCGCCAGTACCGCGGGCGCGACGCCGA
>NZ_JCBAJO010000221.1:0-7651 GCF_059772245.1 Cupriavidus sp. R6-3 | reverse complement strand
GTAGCGCAGCAGATTGCGGCGTGCCAGTTGGTTCAGCGCCTCGATGCCGACCGAGAAGCCGATCGCCGCGTACAGATAGCCCTTGGGGATATGGAAGCCGAAGCCGTCGGCGACCAGGCTCAGGCCGATCATCAGCAGGAAGCTCAGGCACAGCACGACCACGGTGGGGTGGGCGTTGACGAAGCGCGTCAGCGGCTTGGATGCAAACAGCATCACCGCGATGGCGAACACCACCGCGACCATCATCACGCTCAGATGGTCGACCATGCCGACCGCGGTGATCACCGAGTCCAGCGAGAACACCGCGTCCAGGATGACGATCTGCGTCACCACCAGCCAGAAGCCGGCATAGGCGGGCTTCTCGCTCTCATGGTGGGACTTGCCCTCGATCCGCTCGTGCAGCTCCAGCGTGGCCTTGACCAGCAGGAAGATGCCCCCGCCCAGCAGGATCAGGTCCCGCCCCGAGAATTCCAGCGGCCCGAGCGCGAACAGCGGCCGCGTCAGCGTGACCAGCCACGACATCACCGACAGCAGACCCAGCCGCATGAACAGCGCCAGCGACAGGCCGATGATGCGTGCCTTGTCGCGCTGCTCCGGCGGCAGCTTGTCCGCCAGGATCGCGATGAACACCAGGTTGTCGATGCCCAGCACGATCTCGAGCACGATCAGCGTCGCCAGGCCTATCCAGATCGTGGGGTCAGTCAGCCATTCCATGTGGGCATCGTCGCGTGGGGAAGGAGCAAGGGGGGACGCTGCGCACGGAACGGGAATGGCCGCGGCAGCCGGATACGCCACAGTGTAGGGCCTGGGCCGGCTACCGCGTCAATAGGTGGGAGGATGACAAGACCGCGGCGCGCCTTCGGTCAGGCAGCCGCGCGCGCCGGTGCCCTGCCGGCGGGACGCGCCAGCTGCAGATGGTCGCGCAGCGTCGCGCCCGTGTACTCGGTGCGGAAGATGCCGCGCCGCTGCAGGATCGGCACCACGCCGTCGACGAAGTCCTGCAGGCCGTCGGGCAAGGCATCGGGCATCAGGTTGAAGCCGTCGGCGGCGCCATCGCGGAACCAGTGCTCGATGTCGTCGGCGATCTGCTCGGGCGTGCCGACGATCACGCGGTGCCCGCCGCCGCCCGCCAGCTCGCGGATCAACGCGCGCACCGTCAGGTTGCGCCCTTTCGCCGCGGCCAGCGTCGCGCGGAAGAACGTGTGGTTGCCATTGGCCGGCACCGCCAGATCGTCCGGCAAGGGCGCATCGAGTTCGAGCCGCCCCACCTCGATGCCCAGCGTGCCGGCCAGGCGGTTCAGGCTGTAGTCCCACGGAATCAGATCGACCAGCGCATCGCGCCGTTGCCGGGCCTCGGCCTCCGTGGCGCCGATGATCGTGGTCAGGCCCGGCAGCACCTTGACGGCATTCGGGCCGCGCCCGAGCGCTTCCGCCCGCGTATTGATCGCACGCCGGTAGGCCAGCGCCTCCTCGAATGACTGCGCCGCCGAGAACACGGCCTCGGCGTGGCGCGCCGCCAGCTCGCGTCCATCGTCGGAACCGCCGGCCTGGAACAGCACGGGATGGCCCTGCGGCGGCCGCGGCAGGTTCAGCGGTCCGTGTACGTCGAAGAACGCGCCGTGATGGGCCACCGGCTGCAGCCTGCCGGTATCGACGAAGCGCCCGCCGGCCTTGTCACCGATGAAGGCATCGTCCTCCCAGCTGTCCCACAGCGCCTTGACCAGCGCCGTGAATTCGTCGGCGCGCGCATAGCGCTGGCCGTGGTCGGGCGGTGCGCCGCGGCCGAAATTGCGCGCCGAGCCCGCATCGGCGGTGGTCACCACATTCCAGCCGGCGCGGCCGCCGCTGACATGGTCCAGCGTCGCGAAGCGCCGCGCGATGTTGTAGGGCTCGTTGTAGCTGGTCGATACCGTGGCGACGAGGCCGATGTGCGTGGTCGCGGCGGCGACGCAGGCCAGCAGCAGCGTCGGCTCCAGCGCGGTGATCGGACGGAAATGGATCTGGTCCGCGATCGAGGCGTTGTCGGCGAGGAAGATCGCATCGAACTTCGCGGCCTCGGCGATGCGCGCGACGCGGACGTAGTGCTGCACGTCGACGAAGGCGCCCGGATCGCTGGCGGGCAGGCGCCATGCCGAGGGCACGAAGCCGGAATGCAGCGCGTTGATGTTCAGGTGCAGCTGGCGCGGGGGCGCTGTCGAGGTCGTTGTCGGTTTGATTGTCGTTGCCATGGCTCGTCTGCCGGTGTTCAGAACACCCGGCCCTCGGTCAGATGGGTGGTCTCGCCGTTCAGGTGGTAGGCGCCGATAACGCGCGCCTTGTGCAGCAGCGGGTTGTGGCTGAAGATCGTGCGCAGATTGCGCCAGTGGCGGTCGAAGTTGTAGCGCTTCGCCGTGAACGACGCCCCGCCCGCCTCGAACATCCGCTCGCCGACGTGCAGCGCCAGCTTGCTGACCACCAGCTGCGTCTGCGCGGTGGCCAGCGCACCCTGCAGCACCAGCGCCTCGGCATCGTCGGCGCCCGCCTGCAGCGCGTCGGCCGAGCGGTCCAGCACGCGCGCGTTCTCCCGGACCAGCGCGTCGATCGCGTGGCTGTGCGCGGCCAGATCGCCAATCACCTGCTGGATGACATGGTCCTCGCGCGCGGATGGCGCGGGACTGTGCAGCGCGGGACGGCCATGCCGCTGCACGTAGTCCCGCGCATCGGCCCACGCGTTGCGCACGATGCCGGCGGCCACCGCGACCAGATGCAGCTGCCGCAACGCGCCGCAATGGCGGCCGACCAGCGTGCTGTTGCCGCGCCGGGTCACCTCGTCGGCAAATACCTGCACGTTCTCGAGCACCAGGCTGCCGCTGGCCGTCATGCGCTGGCCCATGCCGTCCCAGTCGTCGAGCACGCCGAAGCCCGGGCGATCGGTCGGAATCACGATCGACGCATCGGCGCCGTCGGCATCCTTGACGTTGATGCGCGCGTAGTCGGCGAAGGCCGTGCCGGTCGAGTAGTACTTGCGGCCCGACAGCCGGTAATGGCCGCCGTCGCGGCGCAGCGCCGTGGTGATTTCGCCGGGCCGGGCGGTGCCGACCTCCGTCGACGCCCCGCCGAAGATCGCGCCGCCGACGATGCGCTGCACCTGCAGGTCGTTGAAGGCCGAGCGCGGCGACAGGCGCAGCGCCTCGGTCTGATCGAAATGGATGCGCAAGGCATGCGCGACGTTGGACTCGTGCGCCGCGATGGTCGCGATCACCTCGAACAGATCGACCAGCGAGCCGCCCAGGCCGCCCTGCTCCACCGGAATCCGCAACAGGCCCAGGCCCGACTGCCGGAACAGCGCGAAGCCCTCATAGGGCAGCAGGCGCCGGGCCTCGCGCGCCGCGGCATCGGTACCGATCTTCTGCGCCAGCTCGGGCAGCGACTCGAGCGCCGCGCGCAGGGCATGGCGCGCATCGAAGTCCAACGGGGCATTCATTGGCGGGTCCTCTCGTCTGCAATACGAGCCTGAGAGGATAGGGACGGGGCCGGCGGAGGGGAACGAAGGAAAGGGGATATCGATATCTGCGGCGACGTTCTTTGGATAGGAGCGCGCGCAGTCGCGCGGCCGAAATGCCATCCGCCGATGAACGTCCGCCAATGAAAAGAGCCCGCATGACGCGGGCTCGATCGGATGCCGGTGAAGCGGCAGGGCCAGACTTACTCCGTGGCTTTCACTCCAGCCTGTCCCTTTCCAACGCTACAGTAAAGCCAGTGCAGTGCATGATCTGAGCCCTCGCCCGGCTCCTCCTTCGTGAGAAGCCCTCATACCTCTGGAGCACTCGTCGCGGTGTTCGTGCCCCATAGGGTAGGCCAACCGCGTTGTACCCGCTGATCACAGAACCAAGTGCGCTACACAAGAGTCGGGCTACCGTATTCCATATCACTCGGAAACGAAATTGTTGGACCCGAGCTCGCGTGCCCCGTACTTAACGACATATCCCTCGAGCTGCTTGCAAGCAATGTGAGCGGCTTCTTCCGTGGGATACATGCCGTGAAGATCCCATGACGCTTCTCGTAACACTCCCCACCCGCGAATCCATCCCCGATTCTCGGAATCCAATTCGAATGCGCTTCTCGTCATAGTTATATATCTCCGGGTAGCTAAGGTTCGAGCTCGATCATTCCGTGTGAAGATGATCTAGCAGGGCGATAGACAATCACGCGTCTAGGCAACGTCATCCAGTGACTCTCGCGTCGATAGTAGCGCGCTTCCGATCTGCTTTTAGGCTTTCAGTTTCCACTGCTGCAGTTGCCTTTTTCTGTTGGGATAGAGCCATATCGAGCAGTTCTCGATGATATGCCAACCGTGTGAGGCGATCTCGTAGCAGGAGTCCTCCGATAGCCCCACCACATAAGAACGCTAGGCCGAACTGCACTGACGTTCCAAACCAACCCGACGACGACACAATCGCTCCCGTCTCCTTCCAAGCGCTCCATCCAAGACCCGCAAGCGACATAAACGCAAGCTTATCTGGGGAACCTGCAAATAATCCTAGCCTTGCATTGATTCTTTTTATTTCGGCATCCAACCATCTGCCGGCAATCTCCATTACGGTGGAACTCTCCCTTAACAGCGTTTCAACATGCCCAAGGTCGTGCTTGACTGCGAGAACTTGTCTTCGTTGCGCATACTTGTCCGCCAATGCAACAGTCACGATCGCTGGAAGAACTTCAAGGACAAGGCCGGCGAGCGCACAAAGTATAGATAACAAGCCGACAATTTGCGCAGCGACCAACACGGCCGGAATCCGAGTCTCTGGCCATATGGTGATCAAGCCCGCCACAAAAACCAAGAACAAGAAGAGGGTCCCCGCTATCCACCGCAGCACGGACGTCAGCTTCATTATTTTGGTTTCTAACCATGATCGCGCTTCCGCGTGTGGAAGCGGCTTCATTTCCTCAAGCCGAACAAAAAATTCGATAGCATCATTTTTCACATTTACCCCCTTTCAATTTTATGCCAACAAAAGAAGATGCTAAACCACATACATCGCATCTTACGTTCGCTGATATACCCCTACAAAGGAGGGCCTGCAACATTCCGCCTAGCCGTTCCGGCGGCATTTTCGTCGCAAGAACGGTTGCCAAATGATCTGCGCCCGGCATCGACACCTGCGTACTGGAGATGTCACTGGTAACTGCAAGGTCCGGGCGTAGGCACCGAAATTGACGGCACGCCGAACAGAAGTCCCTCGCGGTAACAAAGGAAGGCGCATGCCTTCTCGAAGAGCTTGATGACCTATCCGGACTTTTACCAAGGGTTCCGGGAGCGCAATCAGCTCCACAAGGACAGTCGCTTCGAGGATCTCGCCATTGCCCACGCGCATTTATCGAAAGACGCCCATTAAGGCGGCACACGTTCGGATGCGCGCAGCTAGAGCGGAGAGGTACGTCGAGGCCCCCTGCCCACACAACGTTAGAAGACTGCACCTTCTTCGAAGTCGTAACGCCGAACACCGATGCCCGGGGTCGGTAAAAGCTGCGTGGCCGCCGATTCAAGCGATCCGCATAGGATCCGGGTCGCCCGAACGCTCCTAAACGGTGTAGCCCACGGCTTAAAAGAAAAAACCCCGCCGTTCGGCGGGGCTGATCTTTACAAGTACTGCTCACACAAGATTAAAACGGAATATCGTCGTCCATATCCTCGAAGCCGTTCGACGGCGACTGCTGCGGCCGGCGTGCGCCGCCCTGGCCGCCACCACCGCCCTGCGCACCGCCACGGCCGCCGCCACCGCCATAGCCGCCGCCCGACGATTCGCGCGCGTAGCCGCCGCCTTCCTCGCCGCCGCCGCCGCCCTGGCGCGAGCCCAGCATCTGCATCTGCTCGGCGACGATCTCGGTGCTGTACTTGTCCTGGCCGGACTGGTCCTGCCACTTGCGGGTGCGGATGCGGCCTTCGATATAGACCTGGGAGCCCTTGCGCAGGTACTGGCCGGCGATCTCGGCGAGCTTGCCGAAGAAGGCCACGCGGTGCCATTCGGTCAGCTCCTTCATGTCGCCGCTCTGCTTGTCCTTGTAGCGGTCCGTAGTGGCCAGCCGGATATTGGTCACGGCATCGCCACTGGGCATATAGCGCGTTTCGGGGTCCGCGCCGAGGTTGCCGACGAGGATGACTTTGTTGACGGATGCCATGAGGTGTTCTCCGAGAACCGCGCCCCGATGGGCGGCGCGGCAATGTGCTGACTGATTTGACTCTTTCGACTGATTTGCGCCCGGCGCGCCGATGGTAGTGCGGCCCGGCGCCGGAAAGCGTTTCCGCGTGATGCGGCCGTTGCCGTGGACCGCCGTGGACCGCGCTGGAGACGTCGTGCCCGGCAGGCCGCCGCGTCAGTGCGCCGGCTGCGGCTCGCTGTCCGGGCCGCCGTGGCGGACCCTGGCGGGCGGCGGCTTCATGCCCCAGGCGATTATAAGCCAGAGCACCAGCACGGCCGCGCAGCCATGGAAGACCGCGCTGCGGCCGGCGTGCTGCAGCAGCCAGCCGCCGACGGCGCCGCCGAGAAACAGCCCGATCGCCTGGGTGGTGTTGTAGACCCCGAGCGCGGCGCCGCGCGAGGCCGCCGCGTAGCGCGACACCAGCGAGGGCTGCATCGCCTCCAGCACGTTGAAGGCGACAAAAAACAGCAGCAGCACCCCGACGATCGGCCACAGGCCATGCACCGCGGCGAACAGCAGCTGCACCGCCGTCATCAGCGCGACCGCGCCGAGCAGCACCGGGCGGATCCGGCCGTAGCGCTCGGCCGCCATCATCGGCGCCAGCATCAGCAGGAACGACACCAGCACGACCGGCAGATAGACCTTCCAGTGCGAGTCGACCGGCATGCCGGCATCGGCCAGCATGCCCGGCACCACCATGAACATCGCCACCTGGGAGGCATGCAGCGCCAGCACGCCGACGTTCATGCGGGCCAGATCGGGATTGAGCAGCACCTTGGGCAATACCCGGTGCAGCGGCAGCTGGTCCGGGTGGGGCGGCGGCGGAGTCGGCACCAGGAACAGCGTGACGGCGATCGCCAGCAGGCCGAGCACCGACATCAGCGTGAAGATGCCCGGCATGCCGATGGTGCGCAGCAGCGGCGAGGCAATCACCAGCGACAGCGCGAAGGTCAGGCCGATGCTGCCGCCGACCATCGCCATCGCCTTGGTGCGATGGCGCTCGCTGGTCAGGTCGGCGATGCAGGCGGTGATCGCCGCCGAGATCGCGCCCATGCCCTGCAGCGCGCGGCCGGCGATGATGCCGGTCAGCGTGTCGGAGAACGCCGCCACCAGCCCGCCGGCGACGAACAGCAGCAGGCCCCCGACCATCACGGGCTTGCGGCCGATGCGGTCGGACAGCCAGCCGAGCGGGATATGCAGGAAGGCCTGCATCAGGCCGTAGATGCCCATCGCCAGGCCGATGCGCTGGGCGTCATGGCCATCGGGCAACGTACGGGCGTATTCGGCGAAGACCGGCAGGATCAGGAACAGGCCCAGCATGCGCAGCGCGAAGATGCTGGCCAGCGACACGCTGGCGCGCAGTTCGATACGGCTCATCCGTGCGGAGACCGTGCCGGCTGTTCGTTCGGCACCATCGGCCGCGGCTGGGGAAGAAGACTGGGTCGACGGCATTGCGCTCGTGGGGACTCGG
>NZ_JCBAJO010000220.1:0-7707 GCF_059772245.1 Cupriavidus sp. R6-3 | reverse complement strand
TCGATCCCGCGGTGCGCGCCGGTGCCTGGGCGGCCGGCTCGGATGCCCCCGAGAAGCCCGAGGTCCGCATCGGCTTCATCCCGCTGACCGATTGCGCCTCGGTGGTGATGGCCGCCGCGCTCGGGCTGGACCGCAAGCACGGCATCCGCATCACGCCGACCCGCGAGGCCTCGTGGGCCGGCGTGCGCGACAAGCTGGTCAACGGCGAGCTCGATGCCGCGCACGTGCTGTACGGCCTCGTCTACGGCGTGCAGCTGGGCATCGGCGGGCCGAGGAAGGACATGGCGGTGCTGATGAACCTGAACCACAACGGACAGGCGATCTCGCTGTCGGCGAAGCTGGCCGACAAGGGCGTCAGGGACGGCGCCAGCCTGCGTGCCTACATGACGCGCGAGCCGCGCCAGTACACCTTCGCGCAGACCTTCCCCACCGGCACGCATGCGATGTGGCTGTACTACTGGCTGGCGGCCAACGGCATCGATCCGCTGCGGGAGGCACGCGCGATCACCGTGCCGCCACCGCAGATGGTGGCCACTATGCGGGTCGGCCATATGGACGGCTTCTGCGCCGGCGAGCCGTGGCACGCGCGCGCGATCGCGGATCGCATCGGCTTCACCGCCGAGACCACGCAGGGCATCTGGCGCGACCATCCGGAGAAGACGCTGGCCACCACCGCCGAGTTCGTGCAGAAGTATCCGAACACCGCGCGGGCCATGGTGGCGGCGGTGCTGGAGGCCTCGCGCTTCATCGACGCGTCGGCGTCGAACCGGCGCCGGACCGCGGAGACCATCGCCGCGCCGTCCTATGTCGACACCGACATGGACCTGATCCTCGACCGCATGCTGGGCCGCTATGCCAACGGCCTGGGGAGGACCTGGGACGACGCCCATGCGATGCAGTTCCATCGGGACGGCGAGGCGAACTATCCCTACCTGTCCGACGGCATGTGGTTCCTGACGCAGCACAAGCGCTGGGGGATGCTGAAGGAACACCCGGACTATCTGGCGGTGGCACGCAAGGTCAACCGGATCGATGTCTACCGGCAGGCCGCCGCGGCCGCGCAGGTGCCGCTGCCCGCCAGCGACTTCCGCACGGCGAAGCTGATGGACGGCGTGGTGTGGGACGCCAGCCGGGACCCGAAGGCCTATGCCGACGGCTTCGCGATCCAGGCATGAGGGCACCCGCGCGCCGCCTGCACGCCGCCTGCAGCCGCCTGCGCGTATCGCGCTATCATCGGCCGAAAGCGCGCTGACCACGCCGCCCTCGCGGCACCGCCGCTACCGCATTGTGCGCGCATGGCCGCGCAATGCCCCTGGCGCACCGCCCTTACCGCATTGCCCTATCACTAGCGCACCGACATGCCCGCTGACCGCCACGACACCTCGCCCGCCTTTTCCGCGGCGCCCTATATCAAGGAAATCGGCCGCGGCGTCGCCGGGGCGCGCGCCCTGCCGCGCGACGATGCCCGCCTGCTGTTCGACGCGATGCTGTCCGGACGCGTCTCGGACCTCGAGCTGGGCGCCGTGCTGATGGCGTACCGGATCAAGGGCGAGGCGCCGCACGAGCTCGCCGGCATGCTGGAGGCCGCGCACGCGCATTGCCTGCCGCTGCCGGCGCCGGAGCGCCAGGTGGTGGTCATTCCCAGCTACAACGGCGCCCGCAAGCAGCCCAATCTGGTGCCGCTGCTGGCGCTGCTGCTCGCACGGGAAGGCATCCCGGTGCTGGTGCATGGCACGCGCGAATTCAATCAGCGGGTCACCAGCATCATGCTGTTCGAGGCCTTGGGGATCCCGCCGTGCGCGACGGTGGACGAAGCCGCGCGGCGGCTCGCGCAGCCCGGTGCCGGCGGCGATGCCGATCCCGGCCCGCTGGCGGTGCTGCCGATCGACGTGCTGTCGCCGGCCCTGTCGGCGCTGCTCGACAAGCGCACCGTGATCGGGCTGCGCAATTCCTCGCACACCATCGTCAAGATGCTGCAGCCGGTCGGGGCGCATACGCCGGCCGAGGCGCTGCGGCTCTACAGCTACACCCACCCGGAATACCGCGAAACGCTGACGGACTACTTCTCGCACGAGCCGGCCAACGTGCTGCTGGCGCGCGGCACCGAGGGCGAGGTGGTGGCCGACGCCCGCCGCGGCAGCCGCATCGACTGGCTGCACGACGGCCATCAGCGCACGCTGGTCGATCCGATGTCGGGCTCGGTCGCCGACGTGCCGGCGCTGCCGCCGGGCACCGACGTGGCGCTGACGGCGGCGTGGATCCGCCAGGTGCTGTCCGGCGCCGTGCCGGTGCCGGCGCCGATCGCGACGCAGATCGAGACGATCCGCGGCTGCCTGCGGGAGAGCGCGCGGGTCAGCTGGGTCAGCCCGCTGTAGCAAGGCCTTTCCCACTCCCCCGCCCCTCTCCCCGCCCCTCTCTCGCCCCTCTCCCCGCCCCTCTCTCGCCCGCGGGAGAAGGGCGCAAACCACGACGCCCGCCTTTCAAACCCGCCGCGGCGGCAGCGGAATCCGTTCGGTCTCGCCCGGCACGTGCGGGAATTCGTCGTTCTCCCAGCGCCGCGCCGCTTCCTCGATCGCCTCGCGGCTGCTGGCGACGAAATTCCAGAAGATATGCCGCCGGCCGTCCACCGGTTCGCCGCCGAGCAGCATCAGCCGCGACGGCTCCAGCGCGGTGACCGTGGCCTCGGCGCCCGGCGTCAGCACTGCCAGATGCTCGGCCGGCAGCGCGGTGCCGTCGATCGCGGCGGCGCCGTCGACCAGATACAGGCCGCGCTGTTCGTGCTCGGGCGGAATCGCCAGGCTGGCGCCGGCGTCCAGTTCCAGCGCCGCATAGAGCGTGCGGCTGAACACCTGCACCGGCGAGCGCGCGCCGAAGGCATCGCCGGCGATCACCGTGATGCGGGCGCCGCCATGGACCAGTTGCGGCAGCGTCGCCGCCGGATGGTGGAAGAACGACGGCGCGACGGTCTCATGCTCGCGCGGCAGCGCGACCCAGGTCTGGATGCCGTGCAGGCGCGGGCCGGCGTCCCGGGCGGCCTGGGGCGAGCGCTCCGAATGGACGATGCCGCTGCCGGCGGTCATCCAGTTGACGTCGCCAGGCCGGATCGTCTGTTCGCTGCCGACGCTGTCGCGATGGACGATTTCGCCTTCGAACAGATAGGTCACGGTGGCAAGGCCAATATGCGGATGAGGGCGCACATCCATACCGTGCCCCGGCGGCAGCTCGACCGGACCCATATGGTCGAAGAAGATGAACGGCCCCACGGTCTGGGCGGCGGCGGAGGGCAGCACACGCCGCACCGAGAAGTCGCCGATATCTCTTACATGCGGTTTCAACAAATGTTCAATGGCGGACATGGCTGACACTCCAGGGACGTGGGCGGATCGAGGCAGTGCTGGCAAGTGTAGCCCCTGCGGCCCCATGGCATGGACCCTGCAGCAGAACCGGCAGCGGAGCCGACGCTCTAACGAACTCATGTCCGCGCCCGCCGACGTTACGCAGGAGGCCTTCCGGCGAGCCTAAAGCGCTATGGAATATTTTCTCCGATACTCTGGAACTATCACGGCGGACCGGACTCCAATTAGCACTCACCCGGCTGGAGTGCTAATATGCGTTGCATTGCAGTGTGGGAAGCGCCGGCGACGACGCCGTTGATGCTTCCGACACGCGGGCACGCCGCCCGCCGGATGCGAAAGGAGCCCTGAGTGAACGCAGTCCTGTCTGCCGATTCGATCACCATGAACAACACCCTGCCGATGGTGCCCCAGCGCGCCAACAGCATGGCCCTGACCCTGCCCGCCGGGCTGGGCAATCTCGACAGCTATATCCAGGCTGTCCACCGTATTCCGATGCTCACCGCCGAGGAGGAGCAGCGGCTCGCGCGCGAGCTGCGCGACCACGACTCGGTCGAGGCCGCCCGCCGGCTGGTGATGTCGCACCTGCGCCTGGTCGTATCGATCGCGCGCCAGTACCTGGGCTACGGCCTGCCGCACGCGGACCTGATCCAGGAAGGCAATATCGGCCTGATGAAGGCCGTCAAGCGCTTCGACCCGGACCAGGGCGTGCGCCTGGTGTCGTACGCGATCCACTGGATCAAGGCGGAGATCCACGAGTACGTGCTGCGCAACTGGCGCATGGTCAAGGTCGCGACGACCAAGGCCCAGCGCAAGCTGTTCTTCAACCTGCGCAGCCACAAGCAAGGCGCCCATACCTTCACGCCGGACGAGATCGACGCGGTCGCGCGCGAGCTGAACGTCAAGCCGGAAGAAGTGATGGAGATGGAAACCCGTCTGTCGGGCGGCGATCTGGCGCTGGAAGGCCAGGTCGACGACGGCGAGGAGGAGTTCGCTCCGATCGCCTACCTGGCCGACAACCACAACGAGCCGACCCGCGTGCTCGAGGCCAAGCGCCAGGACCGGATGCAGGTGGAAGGCCTGGAGCAGGCGCTGACCAAGCTCGACCCGCGCAGCCGCCGCATCATCGAGGCGCGCTGGCTGCAGGTCAACGACGACGGCTCGGGCGGCGCCACGCTGCATGAGCTGGCCGACGAGTTCGGCGTCTCGGCCGAGCGGATCCGCCAGATCGAGTCCGCCGCGATGAAGAAGATGAAGGGCGCGCTGCAGGCCTTCGCGTGATGGACGCCGAGGCAAGCAGCAAGCCGTAAGCCGCCGGGCCCCCGCATACGCGGGGACGGCGGCGTGAAGGGCCGGGTTCCGCAAGGACCCGGCCCTTTTCTTTGCCTCCCGCACCGCCCCTCGCCATCGCCCCTCGCCACCCCCTTTCGGCCACCGCCTTCCGACGCCGCCTCTCGCCACCCCTTTCCGCCACCGCCTTCCGACGCCGCCTCGCGCCACCACCGCCTCCTGACGGCGCCTCCTGCCACCGCTCCCGAGGCCGCCAACGCCACCTGCGCCTCCCCGCCCCGCCGCCACGCGCCTCCCCCTCCTCGGGGTTTGCCCGCATCCGCCCGCCATGATGTTGACAATCACCAAGGCGTGATCTACAAATCCGTACACAACTACAAACGATTTTGTAGACAATCTTGTCTACAAACAAATCCTGAGAGCGGATTCCCGATCCATTCGATCCACACCGCCCGCCCGGCGCGCCCGCGCGCCGGCCACCGCATGGCATCGCCTTGAGGAGACAAGCATGATGCACACCACCGCGCCTGCCGCCGCCGAGCTGCAGGACAGCGCGTCCGTCCACCATGGCAACGCGCTGATCAAGCCGTCGTACGACGAGCGCCTGACCAACGAAGACCTGGCGCCGCTGAAGAAGCAGACCTGGAGCACCTACAACATCTTCGCCTTCTGGATGTCGGACGTGCACAGCGTCGGCGGCTATATCACCGCCGGCAGCCTGTTCGCCTTGGGCCTGACAAGCTGGCAGGTGCTGGTGGCGCTGCTGGTGGGCATCGTCATCGTGCAGTTCTTCTGCAACCTGGTGGCCAAGCCCAGCCAGGTCACCGGCACGCCGTATCCGGTGATCTGCCGGGCCTCGTTCGGCGTGCTCGGCGCCAATATCCCGGCGGTGATCCGCGGCCTGATCGCGGTGGCGTGGTACGGCATCCAGACCTATCTGGCCTCCTCGGCCTTCCTGGTGCTGGCGCTGCATTTCTTCCCGTCGCTGGCACCCTATGCCGACGTCAAGCTGCATGGCTTCGCCGGGCTGTCGACCCTGGGCTGGGCCGCGTTCATGACGCTGTGGGTGCTGCAGGCCCTGGTGTTCTGGACCGGCATGGAAACCATCCGCAAGTTCATCGACTGGGCCGGCCCCGCGGTCTATGTGGTGATGATCCTGCTGGCGATCTGGCTGGTGAACAAGGCAGGCTGGAGCAACGTCAGCTTCACGCTGAGCTTCGTCAAGTACAGCGGCTGGGAAGCGGTGCCGGTGATGCTGACCGCGATCGCGCTGGTGGTCTCGTACTTCTCCGGCCCGATGCTGAATTTCGGTGACTTCTCCCGCTACGCGAAGAACTTCGGCGCGGTCCGCAAGGGCAACTTCTGGGGGCTGCCGATCAACTTCCTCGGCTTCTCCCTGCTGACCGTGATCACCACCTCGGCCACGCTGCCGGTGTTCGGCAAGCTGATCACCGATCCGGTCGAGACCGTCAGCCATATCGACAGCACCTTCGCGATGGTGCTGGGCGCGCTGACCTTCATGACCGCCACCATCGGCATCAACATCGTCGCCAACTTCGTCTCGCCGGCGTTCGACTTCTCCAACGTCTCGCCCAGGCACATCAGCTGGCGCACCGGCGGCATGATCGCCGCGGTCGGCTCGATCTTCATCACGCCCTGGAATCTGTACAACAACCCGCAGGTCATCCACTACACGCTGGACGTGCTGGGCGCCTTCATCGGGCCGCTGTTCGGCATCCTGATCTCCGACTACTACCTGGTGCGCCGCCAGCAGGTCGACGTCGACGACCTGTACACGATGCGCCCGCAGGGCAAGTACTGGTACACCCGCGGCTACAACCCGGTGGCGATCGCCACCATGATCCCGGCCGCCATCATCCCGATCCTGTGCGTGGTGGTGCCGGCCTGGCAGGGCCTGGCCAACTACAGCTGGTTCATCGGCATGGGCATTGCGCTGGTGCTGTACCGCGTGCTGGCGCGCCGCATGATGCCGCATTTCTTCGCGGCCGCCTGACCGGCCACAACGACCCGACGCCACGACGACCTCGACGACTTCACGACCTCGACGACTTCACGACCTCGACGATCCGACGACCCCGACGATCCGACCACCCGACGTTTGCCATGAAGCTGAAGATCATCAATCCCAATACCACTCAAAGCATGACCGACAAGATCGGCCAATGCGCCCGCACCGTGGCCTCGCCCGACACGCGCATCATTGCGGTCAGCCCGCGCATGGGACCCGCTTCCATCGAGAGCCACTATGACGAGGCGCTGTCGGTGCCGGGCATCCTCGAGGAGATCCGGCTGGGCGAGGCCGACGGCGTCGACGGCTACGTGATCGCCTGCTTCGGCGATCCGGGGCTGTACGCGGCACGGGAGATGGCGCGCGGGCCGGTGATCGGCATCGCCGAGGCCGCCATGCACATGGCCAGCCTGATCGGCACCAGCTTCAGCGTCGTCACCACGCTGGCGCGCACCTGCAATATCGCGTGGCATCTGGCCGAGCGCTACGGCATGGAACGGTTCTGCCGCAACGTGCACGCCTGCGATCTGCCGGTGCTGGAGCTCGAGCGGCCAGGCTCCGACGCGCGCCGCATCATCACCGAGTCGTGCCGCCAGGCGCTGGCGCAGGACCGCAGCGACTGCATCGTGCTCGGCTGCGCCGGCATGACCGACCTGTGCGAGGAGATATCCGAGGCGATCGGCGCGCCGGTCATCGACGGCGTGGTGTCGGCGGTCAAGATGGTCGAGTCGCTGGTCGCGATCCGGCTGCGCACCAGCAAGCGCGGCGACTGGGCCAGGCCCTTGCCGAAGGCCTACGCCGGCATGCTGGCACCGTTCGCGATCAATTGAGGCGCGGCCTTCATCGCTCACCGCCTTCATCGCTTACCGCCTTCATCGCTTACCGCCTTCATCGATTCCCGCCTTCATCGATTCCCGCATACCGCAGATCATGTCCACTCCGCTCACTGCTTCCCGCTCGCCGGCCGGTGCCGATGCCGGCCAACCCTATCCCCGCGACCTGATCGGCTACGGCGCGCGGCCGCCGCATGCTCAC
>NZ_JCBAJO010000022.1:0-41490 GCF_059772245.1 Cupriavidus sp. R6-3 | reverse complement strand
TGCGGGTCAGGCGAGGCAGCAGCGGGTAACGAAGCGCGGAAAGAAGCGAGGTGAGACGCGATCGGTCGACGATCCTTGGCATGCAATCTCCTTGCAGGTCGGGAGCGGACGGCATCCGCCGTCCGCGGGCGAGACGGCCGGTCCCGGCACCGGATTACGGCTTGGCCTTCGGCACACGTCCCATCAGGAAGAACTCGTCGTTGGGACGCATGCCGATGGTGTTGGCCATCCGGTTGGACAGGCCGAAGAAGGCGGTGATGGCGGCGATGTCCCACGCGTCCTCGTCGGAGAAGCCGTGCGGGCGCAGCGCCTCGAAATCGGATTCGTCGATCTCGTGCGAGGCCTGGCAGACCTTCATCGCGAAATCGAGCATCGCGCGCTGGCGCGGCGGCAGGTCGGCCTTGCGGTAGTTGACCGCGACCTGGTCGGCCAGCAGCGGCTTCTTCTCGTAGATGCGCAGGATCGCGCCGTGCGCGACCACGCAATACAGGCACTGATTGACGCCGGAGGTGGCGACCACGATCATCTCGCGCTCGCCCTTGGTCAGCCCGCCCTCCTTGTCCATCAGCGCGTCGTGATAGGCGAAGAAGGCGCGGAACTCGGCTGGCCGGTGCGCCAGCGCGAGAAAGACGTTGGGAACGAAGCCGGCCTTCTCCTGCACCGCCAGGATGCGCTCGCGGATATCGTCCGGAACCTGCTCCAGCGTCGGCACCGGATAGCGGCTGATCGGCTTGCTGTCGACACTGCCGCCGGACTTGCCGGCTGCCGCGCCCTGCGCGGCACGGCCTTGCTGCGATTCGCTCATCGTGGTCTCCTCGGTTGATTCCGGTCCATCCGTCCGCCGGCATGGCCGTCGCGCGGCGCGCGAGGCATGCCACAGTATCGGCCAGCCACGGCGGCACGCCAAGCGAGGCCGGCCGGTGGCGCACCGCACCGCACCGAATCGCACCGCGGCACGGCGCCCCCCGCGGCGGGCTTACTGCGTCGCGAACTGGATCCGGTGCAGCCCGGCGTACAGCCCGTTCGCGGCCAGCAGCTCGGCATGGGTGCCGTGCTCGGCGATGCGTCCCTGATCCAGCACCGCGATGCGGTCGGCGTTCTCGATGGTCGACAGGCGGTGCGCGATCACCAGCGTGGTACGGCCGACCATCAGCGATTCCAGCGCGGCCTGGACCTGGCGCTCGGACTCCGAATCCAGCGCCGAGGTGGCCTCGTCCAGGATCAGGATCGGCGCGTCCTTGTACAGCGCGCGCGCGATCGCCAGGCGCTGGCGCTGGCCGCCCGACAGCTTCATGCCGTTGTCGCCGATATTGGTCTGCAAACCCTCGGGCAGCCCCTTGACCACGTCGGTCAGGTAGGCGGCCTCGAGCGCGCGTTCGACCCGCGCCATGTCGATCTGGTCGGCCGAGTGCACGCCGTAGGCCACGTTGGCGGCGACGGTGTCGTTGAACAGCACCACGTCCTGGCTGACGAAGGCGATCTGGCGGCGCAGGTCCTTCAACGCCAGCGCATCGAGCGGCTGGCCGTCGAGCAGGATGCGCCCTTCGGTCGGGTCGAAGAAGCGCGGCACCAGGTTGACCAGCGTGGTCTTGCCGCTGCCGGACGGGCCGACCAGCGCCAGCACCTCGCCCGGGCTGACCTGCAGCGACACGTCCTGCAGCGCCGGGCGCCCGGCGTCGCCATAGCGGAAGCCGACGCGCTCGAACACCAGCTCGCCGCGCGCGCGGTCCAGCGGCAGCCCGCCCTGCTGCGGCTCCACCGGCTCGTCGATCAGCCGGAAGATCATTTCGGCGGCGGTCATGCCGCGCGTCAGCGGCTGGTTGATGTCGGTCAGGTGCTTCAGCGGCGAGATCAGCAGCAGCATCGCCATCACGAAGCCGGTGAAGCCGCCGATGGTGGTCTGGTTGCCCTGCGCCTGCACCATCGCGATGGTGATGATCACCGACAGCGCCAGCGCGGCTAGAAACGCGGTGACCGGCTGGTTCAGCCCGCCCGCTACCGCCATCCGCATCGAATAGTTCTTCAGCCGCTCGGCCATCGCGCGAAAGCGCGCCAGCTCGTAGGTCTCGCCGCCGTGCAGCTTGACCACCTTGAAGCCGCCCGCCGCTTCCTCGACGACATAGGCGGCGCTGTTGGTCAGCGTCTGGTGCTCGCGGTTGAGCTTGCGCAGGCGCCGGTTGATCTTCGACATCAGGTAGCCGATCACCGGCAGGATCACCGCGACGATCAGCGTCAGCCGCCAGTTCGTGTAGAACAGGTAGATCAACAGCGCGACCACCGTCAGCGAATCGCGCACCAGCGTGATGAACACGCTGGTCAGGATCTGCAGCACCTGGTTGACCTCGAAGATCACCGCATTGATCAGCGACGCCGCGGTATTGCGATGGAAGAACATCGCCGGCACATGCAGCATGCGCTCGAACATCTGCAGCCGCATCTTCAGCAGCACGCGGTTGGAGATCAGGCTCAGCAGGTAGCCGGAGGCGAACTGCGCCAAGCCGCGGATCAGCGCGACGCCGGTCAGGATCGCCGGCACATGCCACAGCTTGCCGGCGTAGTCGCCGCCGAAGCCCTTGTCCAGCAGATCGTTGACGACCTTGGGGATCACCCCTTCGCTGGCGGCCACGACGGCCATCGCGACGATGGCGGCGATGAAGATGCGCAACTCCGGGCGCAGGTAGGACCAGAGTCGGGCGGGCATGGTTTGCACACCTGGCGTCGATGGGCGGGACAAGAACACTCCTTCGGAATAATCAGAGGCGCCGGTGAGCCCGGGCCGAAGACCGGAAGCGGGCGCCGGCGCGGTCGGCCCGGCGCAGAGGCCGGCAGGGGCCGGGGTACAATGGCGCCGCGCTCGACCGGGGCGATACCGTGCCGATTGCGGTCGGATCGCGGCTCGGTCGCGTCAATACAGCAGGCCATACGACCACGTCAATGAAACTCTCCGTCGTCATCATCACCCGCAACGAAGCCCACAATATCCAGGCCTGTCTGGAGAGCGTGAAGTGGTGTGACGAGGCGATTATAGTGGATTGCATGAGCGCGGACGCCACCCCGGCAATTGCCCGGGACATGGGCGCGCGCGTGATCCAGACCGAGGACTGGCCCGGCTTCGGTCCGCAGAAGAACCGCGCGGTGGACGCCGCCACCGGCGACTGGATCCTCAGCATCGATGCGGACGAGCGCGTCAGCCCCGCGCTGCGCGACGAGATCCTCGCCGCGATCGCCAGCGACAGCGCCGACGGCTACGAGATGCCGCGGCTGTCGCAGTTCTGCGGCCGCTTCATCCGCCATGGCGGCTGGTATCCCGATTACGTGACGCGGCTGGTGCGCCGCGGCCACGGCCGCTTCAGCGACGCGCTGGTGCACGAGAGCCTGATCGTGCAGGGCCGGCTCGGCCGGCTGCGCGAACCGCTGACGCACTACAGCTATCGCGACTACTCCGACGTGCTGCGCAAGATCGACAGCTATTCGTCGGCCGGCGCGCGCCAGGCCTTCAGCCGCGGCAAGCGCTCGTCGCCGCTGGCCGCCGCGGGCCACGGCCTGTGGGCCTTCCTGCGGACCTGGCTGCTCCGCCGCAGCATTCTCGACGGCGCCGAAGGCTTCGGCGTCGCGCTGATGAACGCGCAGGCGAGCTACTACAAATACCTGAAGCTGTGGTACCTGGGCCGGCAGCAGGCCGGCGGCCAATGAGCGGCCGGCGGCGCCCCATGACCGTGGCTTTCCTCCCGTCCCGATATCCGTGTCCATGAAGATCGGCATCTCCTGCAACCGCTTCGGCAAGGGCGGCGGCTTCGAACGCTATGCGCTGGACCTGGCGCGCGGCCTGATCGCGCGCGGCGAGCGTCCCGCCGTGTTCGCGCGCCGCTTCGACGGCGACATCCCCGAGTACGGGCAGGTCGACCGGCATCTGGTGCGCGTGCGCTGGCTGCCCGGCAAGATGCGCGACACCGCGTTCTCCTGGGGCATGCGCGACGCGCACCGCCACTGCGATCTGCTGATCGGCTGCAACCGCGTGGTAGGCGCCGACCTGGCGATCTGCGGCGGCACCCATCGCGGCTACCTGCGCGCATCCGGACGCGCGCCGACCTTCTGGGACCGGCGCCAGATCGAACTGGAGTCGCGCCACTACGCGGCCGCGCGCCACGTGGTCGCGCATTCGCAGTTGATGGCCGACGAACTGGCCGAGCTGTATGGCGTGCCGGCCGACCGGCTCGCCCTGCTCTATCCGCCGGTCGATACCGCGCGCTTCCAGCCGGTCGACGATGCCGCGCGCGCGGCATTGCGCCGGCGCTTCGGTTTCGGCGACACGCCGGTCTTCCTGTTTCCGTCCTCGGATCATTCCCGCAAGGGGCTCGACGTGCTGGCCCGCGCGCTGGCCGACAGCGGCCTCGACGCGACGCTGGCCGTCGCCGGCCGGCCGGTCGGCAGGACCCTGCCGGGCGTGCGCGAACTGGGCTATTGCGCCAACATGGCCGAGCTCTATGCCGCCGCCGATTTCACCGTGCTGGCGTCCAGCTACGAGCCGTTCGGGCTGGTCGGCATCGAATCGGTGCTGTGCGGCACGCCGGTGCTGCTGGCCGACAATATCGCCTGCCTCGAGGTGATGGACGATGCGGTGGCGCGGCGCTTCCCGCGCAGCGACGTGGCGGCGATTGCCGCCGTCATGCGCGAGGCCGTGGCCTGGTCGAAGGATGGCGGCGCGCGGATCGCCGAGCCGCGCCGGCATCTGCGCTACAACCCCGAACCGGCCGCGCATCTGGATGCGCTGCTGCGGCTCGCCGGGGCCTGACCTTCTCCGTTACGTCCGCTCAGCGCGGCCGCGCATCTGGATGCGCTGCTGCGGATCGCCGGGACCCGACCTTCCCGTTACGTCCCATCAGCGCGGCCGCGCTGCTGCCGCGGATGCGAGTTCCAGCTGCCGCGTGCGATTGGCGATGATGCCGAGCAGCGTCGCCGAGGTCAGTCCGAAGAAGGCGGTGTTCATCACCAGCGTGAAGACGTCGATGGTCAGCCCGAACACCACCGTGCCCAGCGTCAGCACCAGGCCCATCGCGGCCGCGGTGGCGATGTCGGGATCGGGCGAATGGCGATGGCGCCAGAAATAGACCGTCGAGCCGTAGTACAGCAGCAGCAGCACCGCCAGGCCCAGCAGCCCCATCTCCGCCAGCGTCGAGAACAGCTCGTTGTGCGCGTGCGGATGGATGATCGCCGGCGAGGCCTCGCCGCGCTCGGCCAGCACCTGCAGGCTCTCCTTCAGCGTGCCCTTGCCGACGCCCAGCGCCGGCTCGCGCTCGAACAGCGTCCAGGCCGCCTGCCACAGCTGCAGCCGCAGGCCGATCGAGGTATCGGCATCGCCGTGCGCCAGCCGCTCGAAGTCCGACGTCGCGGCGGCGATGCGGCTCTGCACCACCGGCGTGTTCAGGGCCGCCATCGCCCCCAGCGTCAGCGACGCGGCGAACACCAGCATCAGCCGGCGCGGGCGCATGCGCGCCAGGTCGAAGCGGCACAGCAGGACCCACAGCATCACCGGAATGGCGATCCAGCCGCCGCGGCTCTCCGACGCATAGGAGGCGTAGCAGCCGGCGGCCAGGCCGAGCAGGCGGAAGACCTGCTCCCAGCGCGGGCGGCCGCGTTCGGCCAGCGGAATCGCGCCCATGAAGCCAAGCACCAGCGCGGTGTCGCCGAACGGAATCGGATTGGTGAACGGATTGCCGGCGCGGCCGGACATCACCCACTCGGCGGGGGAGAACAGGATCAGCACGGACCAGAAGCACGCGCCCAGCGCGCCGATCACGCAGCCCCATTGAAACGGCCGCAGCCGCTCGGCCGGCACCGCGGCCAGCAACAGGAAGATCGGCACGGACAGCAGCAGCCGCGACGGCGAATCGAAGGCGCGTGACGGCACCTCGCCGGTCAGCAGCGCCTGCAGGCCGATCGCCAGCGGATAGGCCGTCATCGCGACGACGTACCACTTGTAGCGCAGCAGCAGTTCGCGGCTCTGGCGGCGATTCTCGGCCTGGCTCAGCCACAGCAGGCTGAAGGCCAGCACGACGAAGAAGCAGTAGCCGGTGCCGCCCTGCAGGGTCAGCATCAGCACAGGGGACAGTGCCGCGGCAGTCGCCGCGACACCGATGGACAGACGATCGATGCTCATGGATGAAATACGGATCGGCGCCGGAACGGCGTTGGCGGGCACATTGGCCATGAGCCGGAAACAGGGGCCGCCATCTGAGGCAACCATGGCAGCGCCGGGGGCGCGCCACGCGGCGCATTATACCGTTGCCCCCCTGGGGCCCCCTCCCTGCGAGGGGGTGCCAGGGCGGCATGGTATCGTTCGGCCGTGCCCGCTGGGGGGCATGTATTCGGCAACGGGTGTTCGGAAACGGGTGTCCGGCAACGAGCGGCAACGACAGTTCGGCAACGACGGTTCGGCAACAACGATTCGGCAACAAGAGAGGAAGCGAGGATGAGCGGTACGGCGAATGGCGGCGATGTGCGGGAGGCGGCAGACACGGCGAATGCGCGGGACGGCGCGTGGCCGTCCGCGACCCTGCTGCTGATCACCTACAACCAGCAACGCTTCATCGCCGACGCGATCGCCGGCGCGCTCGCGCAGGACTATCCGGACCTGGAGATCATCGTCTCGGACGATGCCTCGACCGACGACACCTTCGCCGCCGCCCAGCGCGCCCTGCAGGGCTATGCCGGCCCGCACCGGGTCACGCTGCGGCGCAATCCGGTCAACCTCGGCATCAGCGGGCATCTGAGCCAGCTGGTCGAGCTGTCGCACGGCGAGCTGATCTTCGTCGCCGCCGGCGACGATATCTCGCTGCCGACGCGCTGCCGCGAGGTCGCGCAGGCGTGGCTGGCGCACGGCCGCAAGCCGGACCTGATCGCCACCGACCTGATCGACATGGACTACGAAGGGGCCGACCACGGCACCATCGCGCACAGCGAGCTGGGCATCTATGACGGCGTGGCGCGCTGGATGGCCGAACCGCCGGTCGTCATCGGCGCCTCGCATACCTGGACGCGCCGGCAATTCGAACGCTTCGGCCCGATCGCTCCAGGCATGATTTCCGAAGACCAGATCACCACGCTGCGCGCGGTGCTCGGCGGCGGCGCCATCACGCTGCGCCGGCCGCTGGTGCGCTATCGCCGCGGCGGCGTCTCGGGCAAGCGCAAATGGCGCACGCCGGCGGACTTCGTCAAGCGCATCCAGCTGACCAACCGCAGCTCGCTGGCCGAGACGCTGCAGTTCATCCAGGACGCCGAACTGGCCGGGGCCGGCGACGCGATGCGCCGCCACAAGGCGGCCAAGCTGGCGCGCGAGACCTTCACGCGTGACATCTTCGCCGCCACCAGCACCGGCGAGCGCCTGCAGCTGCTGCTCGGCGCGCGCGACGTGCGGCTGGGCCACCGGCTGCGGATGTTCCTCTATGCGGCCTGCCCGGGCGTGTATGCGCCGTTTTTCGCGCTGGGGAATATGGTGAAGGGAATGAAGGGCTGAGGGGCTGGGGGAGAGGCAAGCAGGCGCTTGCCAAACCAGCGGTCTGGTCGCACCGCCCTATGCCCTCTCCCCCTACTCCCTCCCGCAAGCGGGAGAGGGGGCCGATAACGGGCGTTGTCGCGAAAGCCAGGGCAGCGACAGCTCGGCGACTGAAGCCTCCCTGCCTCACTCGTACAGCGTACTGACACACTCCGGCGACAGCGCCGCCCGCAACGCCGCCAGCGTGTCGTCCGACGGCACCACCTGCCACGCCTGGCCCAGCACCGCCTCGCAGACCGCCGAGGCGCTGGCGTACTGGATGCAGACCGGCAGCCCGGGGCTGCCCGCCGACGCGGCCAGATGCGGGGTCAGCAGCTCGCGCAGCATCGCGGTCGACGAATTGCCGTTCAGCGACAGCTTCAGCGCGCGCGCGTTGCGGATCCGCGCGGTGGTCAGGTCCATCACGGTTTCCGCGGTGAAGCGCACCCCGCCGGTGAAGGTGTCGTGGCGGGCATTGCCCTGCGCGATCAGCAGTTCGTCCTCGCGGAACATGTGCCGGTTGGCGTCGAACAGCTCGTTGAACACCGTCATCTCGATCTGCCCGGTGCCGTCGTCGAGCAGCACGATCAGCATCTTGCCGCGCTGCGTCATCTGCGTGCGGATGCCGGTGATCACGCCGGCGACCATCTTGCCGCGCACATCGCGACCGTAGCCGCCGCCGTTGCCCTGCACTTCCTTTTCCAGCGACGCCAGCGTGCCCTTGACGAACCGCCGCACCTCGTCGCGATAGGCGTCGAACAGGTGGCCGGAGAAGTAGTAGCCGAGCGCCTGCTTTTCCTCCTGCAGCATCCGCTTCGGCGTCCAGGCCGGCTCGTCGATCAGCTCCGGGCGGTGCGCATCGCCGTCGTCGGCCATCAGGTCGAACAGCGACACCTGGTTGGCCGACTCGGCCTTCTGCTCCGCGGCCTCCATCGCGCGCGGCACCGAGGCCAGCAGCTGGGCGCGGTTCGGATGCAGCGTGTCGAAGGCGCCGGCGCGGATCAGCGCCTCGATCGTGCGGCGGTTGACCTGGCGGCGGTCGACGCGCTCGCAGAAGTCGAACAGGTCGGTGAACGGCCGTTCCTCGCGCGCGCGCAGGATGTCCTCGATCGCGCCCTGGCCGGAACCCTTGATGCCGCCCAGGCCGTAGCGGATCGTCTTGGCATCGGTCGGCGCGAAGCGGTATTCGCTGGCGTTGACGTCCGGCGGCAGCACGCGCAGCCCGTTGGCGCGGCAATCCTCGTAGAGGATCTTGACCTTGTCGGTGTCGTCCATCGCCAGCGACATGTTGGCCGCCATGAATTCGGCCGGATGGTGCGCCTTCAGCCAGGCCGTGTAGTACGCCAGCAAGGCATAGGCGGCCGCGTGCGACTTGTTGAAGCCGTAGCCGGCGAACTTCTCCATCAGGTCGAAGATCTCGTCGGCCTTGTCGGCCGACAGCCCGTTCTTCGCGGCGCCCTCGCGGAACAGCTCGCGATGCTTGGCCATCTCCTCGGGCTTCTTCTTGCCCATCGCGCGGCGCAGCAGGTCGGCACCGCCGAGCGAGTAGCCGCCGATGATCTGCGCCATCTGCATCACCTGCTCCTGATAGACCATGATGCCGTAGGTCTCTTTCAGGACGGGTTCGACGCGCGGGTCCGGATATTCCACCTTCTCGCGGCCGTGCTTGCGCGCGCAGAAGCTGGGGATCAGGTCCATCGGGCCGGGGCGGTACAGCGACACCAGCGCGATGATGTCCTCGAAGCGGTCGGGCTTGGCGTCCTTGAGCATGCCCTGCATGCCGCGGCTTTCCAGCTGGAACACCGCCACCGTGTTGGCTGACTTGAGGATGTCGAAGGCGGCCGGATCGTCGAGCGGAATCTGGCTGCAGTTCCAGTCGGCCTTGCCCGGATCGAGCCGGCGGATGTAGCGCTCGGCCCAGTCGAGGATGGTCAGCGTGGTCAGGCCCAGAAAGTCGAACTTGACCAGGCCCGCCGCCTCGACGTCGTCCTTGTCGTACTGGCTGACCACGCCGCTCATGCCGTCGTTCTGGCCGCCCTGCGTGTACAGCGGGCAGAAGTCGGTCAGCTTGCCCGGCGCGATCAGCACGCCGCCGGCGTGCATGCCGACGTTGCGCGTCATGCCTTCGACGCGCTGCGCCAGTTCGAGCAGCTGGCGCACTTCCTCTTCGTTGTTCTCGCGCTCCGTCAGCAGCGGCTCTTCCTTCTTGGCCTCCTCGATCGTCACCAGCTTGCCCGGCTTGAACGGGATCAGCTTGGCCACGCCGTCGACGAAGTTGTAGCCCAGGTCGAGCACGCGGCCGACGTCGCGCACCGCGGCCTTGGCGGCCATGGTGCCGAAGGTGGCGATCTGCGACACCGCGTCCTTGCCGTACTTCTCCTTGACGTACTGGATCACGCGATCGCGGCCGTGCTGGCAGAAGTCGATATCGAAGTCGGGCATCGACACCCGCTCCGGATTCAGGAAACGCTCGAACAGCAGCGCGTACTTGAGCGGATCGAGGTCGGTGATGCCGAGCGCGTAGGCGACCAGCGAGCCGGCACCCGAGCCGCGGCCGGGGCCGACCGGCACGCCGTTGTTCTTGGCCCAGTTGATGAAGTCCGCCACGATCAGGAAGTAGCCGGGGAACCCCATCTTGATGATGATGCCGGTCTCGAACTCCAGCCGCGCGTAGTACTCGGGGCGCCTGGCTTCGCGCGTCGCCTCGTCGGGGAACAGCACCTCCAGACGGCGCTCCAGCCCCTCCTTCGACATGTGCACGAGATAGTCGTCAAGCGACATGCCGTCCGGCGTCGGGAACAGCGGCAGGCGCGGCTTGCCGAGCTCGAGCGTCAGGTTGCAGCGGCGCGCGATCTGCACCGCATTCTCGAGCGCGGACGGGATGTCGGCGAACAGCGCGCACATCTCGTCCTGCGTCTTGAAATACTGGTCGGTGGTGAAGCGGCGCACACGGCGCGGATTGGCCAGCAGCTCGCCCTCGGCGATACAGACGCGCGCCTCGTGCGCGGTATGGTCGTCGGGGGTCATGAACTGCACCGGATGCGTCGCGACCACCGGCAGCTGCAGCGCCGCGGCCAGCTGCACCGCGCGTTGCACATAGGCCTCGGTGCCCGGATGGCCGGCGCGCTGCAGCTCGATGTAATAGCGCTGCGGGAAGACCGTGGCCCAGTGCCGGGCGGCACGCTGCGCGGCGGCGTCGTTGCCGTTGGCCAGCGCCTGGCCGACGTCGCCGCCCATCGCGCCGGACAGCGCGATCAGGCCCGTCGACAGCGGCAGGCCGTCCTCGCCGGGTTCCTCGAGCCAGGCCGGCTCGAGCTCGGCGCGGCCGCGGTACTGGTTCGACAGCCAGGCGCGCGACAGCAGCACGCACAGGTTCAGATAGCCGCGCCGGTCCTGCACCAGCAGCAGCATGCGCGCGGGCTTGTCGCGATCGTCGGCGTTGGTCAGCCAGACGTCGGCGCCGACGATGGGCTTGACGCCACCGCCGCGCGCCTCCTTGTAGAAGCGGATCAGGCCGAAGGCGTTGGCGAGGTCGGTCAGCGCAAGCGCGCCCATGCCGTCGGCGGCGGCGGCCTTGACCGCATCCTCGAGGCGGACGATGCCGTCGACGATCGAGTATTCGGAATGGAGGCGGAGATGTACGAAGCGGGGCGAAGACATGGGCGCCATTGTACCGGCGCGAGCTCGCGGCCGGGCCGCCGGGGGGCGACGAAATCCGCTGCGGCACGCCAGGCGATGGCGAGGCGATGGCGGTGCGAGGCGGGCGGCGGTGTCGGGCACGGTGGCAGGGTGCGGTGGTCGGGCGCGGTGGCTGGGTGCGGTGGCTGGGTGCGGTGGCTGCGTGCGGTGGCTGGGTGCGGTGGCTGCGTGCGGTGGGTGGGTGCTGTGGGTGGGTGCTGTGGGTGGGTGCTGTGGGTGGGTGCTGTGGCTGGGTGCTGTGGCTGGGGGCTGTGGCTGGGGGCTGTGGCTGGGGGCTGTGGCTGGGGGCGGTGGTCGGGCGCGATCCCGCGCGCCGGGCCGACCCGCTATAATTTCGTGTTTCCCATCAGGCAGTCATGGCGGCACGCGATGCCCACGGCGCCGCGCGACGCGCGGACCGATCCCCGCACGCGCCCCATCCCGCCACGCCGTGCTCCGCAGTCCATGCAGATCGTCAATATTTCCGCCTACAAGTTCGTCACGCTGAACGACATCGAGACGCTGCGCGCCGCCTTGCGCGAGCGCTGCGAGGCGGCCGCGCTCAAGGGCACCGTGCTGCTCGCCCCGGAAGGGATCAACCTGTTCCTGGCGGGCAGCCGCGAAGGCATCGACGATGTGGTGGGCTGGCTGCGCGCCGATCCGCGCTTCGCCGATCTGGAGCCGAAGGAGAGCCTGTCGGAGACCCAGCCGTTCAAGCGGATGCTGGTGCGGATCAAGCGCGAGATCATCACGATGAAGATGCCGCTGATCCGGCCCGAGGAAGGCCGCGCGCCGTCGGTGCGCCCTGCCGACCTCAAGCGCTGGCTCGACCAGGGCCATGACGACGAAGGCCGGCCGGTGGTGATGCTCGACACGCGCAACGCCTTCGAGGTCGCGGTCGGCACCTTCGAGCAGGCGGTCGACTACGGGCTGCAGAAGTTCAGCGACTTCCCGGCGGTGGTGGAGGAGCACAAGGACGAGTTCGCCGGCAAGACCGTGGTGTCGTTCTGCACCGGCGGCATCCGCTGCGAGAAGGGCGCGATCCACATGCAGCAGGCCGGCATCGAGCGCGTCTATCAGCTCGAGGGCGGCATCCTGAAGTACTTCGAGGAGGTCGGCGGGAGCCACTATCGCGGCGACTGCTTCGTCTTCGACTACCGCACCGCGCTCAATCCCGAGCTGCAACCGGCCGGACCCAAGCAGTGCTTTGCCTGCCGTGCGGTGGTCACGCCGGAGGAGCAGCAGAGCCCGCACTATGTGGTCGGCGTCAGCTGCCCGCACTGCCATTCGCAGCGCGCGGCGCAGGGCGAGTCCGAATCGAAGCAGGAAGGGAAAGCGGCGCAGGCCTGATCGACGCCTCGCCGTCGTCAGGGATGCGGCTGCGCTAGGCCGCCAGCAGGTGGTACAGATTGCGCAGCATGCCCGCGGTCGCACCCCAGATGAAGCGATGTCCCCCGCCTTCGCGCGGATACGGCATCGCATAGAACATCCGCTCGCCGTCGACCCAGCGGAACAGCCGCCGCTGGTGGTGCGACGGGTCCATCAGGAAGGCCAGCGGCACCTCGAACACATCGGCCACCTCGCGCGCATCGGGGCGCAGCGCGAAGCCGTCGCGCACCAGGCCTACCACCGGACTGACATGGAAGCCCGTGCCGGTGATGTAGTCCGGCAGCGCGCCCAGCACCTCGACGTAATCCCGGTCCAGCCCGATCTCTTCCTCCGTTTCCCGCAGCGCGGTGGCGACCCGATTGATGTCCTCGGGCTCCCAGCGGCCGCCCGGAAAGCTGATCTGCCCCGCGTGGGCGCTCAGGTTCGCATTGCGCTGCGTCAGCAGCACGGTCAGGCCGTCGGCGCGCTGCACCAGCGGCACCAGCACCGCGGCGTCGCGCAGGCTCTGCTTGGGGTCGTAGGCGCGCGACTCGTCGGTCAGCTCCGGCTGCCAGGCCGGCGGAGTCAGGAAGCGATGGCGGATGAAGTCGGGCCGCAGGCGCGGCTCGGAAAGCGGTGGGTGCTGGCTGTCGACCGAGACGATCGGCAGCGATTCGGGATCGAAGGCGGGGCGCATAGCGGCACAAGTATGACAGACCTCGCCGCGGGGCATCGGCGGGGCCGGCGGCATGCGAGGCGCGTCCGGCATGCCGGGCATGTTCGGCGTGCTCGGCTGGCTCGGCGTGCTCGGCGTGCTTGGCGTATGCAGCGGGCTCGGCATGCTGGCCGCACGCATGCCCCATGCCGTCATCCTGCGGCCACCATGCAAAAAGGGCACCCGAAGGTGCCCTTGAAGACGGAGCGCGAACCCCGTCCATCGCTCCGGCCGGCGTGCCGGCCAGGCGCTGCGTCTTACTCGGCAGCCGCGACCTTGGAGGCCTTGGTGACGAGCTTTTCCTTGATGCGAGCGGACTTGCCCGAACGCTGGCGCAGATAGTACAGCTTGGCGCGGCGCACATCGCCGCGGCGCTTGACTTCGATGCCGGCGATCAGCGGCGAGTACAGCTGGAACGTACGCTCCACGCCCTCACCCGACGAGATCTTGCGCACGATGAAGGACGAATTCAGGCCACGGTTGCGCTTGGCGATCACCACGCCTTCGTAGGCCTGCACGCGCTTGCGGTTGCCTTCGACCACGTTCACGTTGACGACAACGGTGTCGCCCGGCGCGAATGCGGGGATGGTCTTGTTCGCGGTCAGACGCGCGATCTCTTCCTTCTCGATCTGCTCGATGATGTTCATCGTTTCTTCTCCTGTGCCATCGTGACGGCGTTGCATGCCTCGCCTCCTGGCGCGGCCCCGACAGAGGATGGGGTTTCAACTGGCGGAGGCTTGCCCCCGCCCTTCCTTCGCCGCCCACTCCGACAGGAATTTCTCGTCGGCCTTGGTCAGCAAACCTTGGCGGCGCGCGGACTCGATCAGGTCGGGCCGCTTGCGCGCCGTATTGGCCAGCGCCTGGTGGCGCCGCCATTTTTCGATCTCGGCATGATGGCCGCCGAGCAGTATCTCGGGGACCCGCATGCCTTCGTATTCCTCGGGCCGCGTGTAATGCGGACAATCGAGCAGCCCGTTGACGAAGCTGTCCTGCACCGCCGACTGCGCGTCGCCCAGCACGCCGGGCAGCAGACGCACCACCGCGTCGATCAGCGCCATCGCCGGCAGCTCGCCGCCCGACAGCACGAAATCGCCGAGGCTGATTTCCTCGTCGACGCGACGGTCGATCAGGCGCTGGTCGATCGCCTCGTAGCGGCCACAGATCAGCACCAGACCGGGACGCTGCGCCAGCTCGACCACCTTGGCGTGCGTCAGCGGCGCGCCCTGCGGCGACATCAGCACCACGTGAGAGGCGCTGACACCGTCGCCGGTACCTGCATCGGCACCGGCACCGGCAAAGGCATCGGCCTGCGCCGCGACGGCGGCGTCGATCGCGTCCTCCAGCGGCCTGGCCAGCATCACCATGCCCGGTCCGCCCCCATAGGGACGGTCGTCGATGGTGCGGTAGTTGTCCGTGGTGAAGTCCCGCGGATTCCAGCTGCGCAGCGTATAGCGCTGCTGCTTGGCGGCCCGGCTGGTGATGCCCCAGTCGGTCAGCGCGCGGAACATCTCCGGGAACAGCGTGATCACGTCGAACTGCATCGGTCTCACTCCTGTTCCGTTGCCTGCCGTTGCCTTGCCTTGCTGCGGTTGCTGCTTTTGCTGCGGCGGCTAGTAGTCCAGCCCCCAGTCCACCACGATGCGCCGCGCCTCGATATCGACGTGCCGCAGATAGGCGTCGACGAAGGGAATCAGACGCTCGCCGGGCTTGCCGTCCGGCAGCGCGTAGGCAACCTGCAGGATCTGGTGGGCGCCGTTGTCGATCAGCCCGGCGACTTCGCCCAGGGCTTCGCCCTGCTCGTTGCTCACCGTGCAGCCGATCAGATCGACCCAGTAAAACTCGTTCTCTTCGGGCGCGGGGAAATCCTCGCGCCGGATCCAGACGCGACGCCCCTTGAGCGCCTCGGCCAGATTGCGGTCCGCCACACCGGACGCCTGCGCCACCACCGTGCCGCTATGCTCGCGCGACTGCGCGATCTTCAGGCACAGCGGCCCCGCGTCGCGGGCCGCCGACTGGGCCACCGGCCGCGAAGCCGGAGCCTCGGGCTGCAGCAGCCACCAGCGCCGCGCATGCAGCAAGGCGCCGGCATCCTGCGCATGGGGCTGGACCTTGATCCAGCCGCGCACGCCATAGGCTGCGGCGACATAGCCGACCTCGATCAGGTCGTCGGGCAGGGCCTGCCCATACACCAGCGCGGCCGGGATGCGGGCCTCGCGTGGCGTGCCGGTCCCTGTTCCGGGCCCGGTGGCGCCGGGCGGCACGTTCAACGGCCGCCGTTGCGCGCCGCGCGCGGACGTGGTCACGGCAGACTACCGGTAGCGGCAGCGTAAATCAGGCAGCGGCCTTGGCGGCGTTCTGCTTGACCAGACGGGCAACGGTCGGCGACAGTTGGGCGCCAACGCCTTGCCAGTAGGTCAGGCGGTCTTGCGCCAGGCGCAGACCTTCTTCGCCTTGCGAAGCCAGCGGGTTGTAGAAGCCGATACGCTCGATGAAACGGCCGTCGCGGCGGTTGCGCGAGTCGGCTGCAACGATATTGAAGAACGGGCGCTTCTTGCTGCCGCCACGGGCCAGACGGATTACGACCATGGGTGAATTCCTCGAAAAACGGGGTGTGCGAACACGAAACGCAAGAGTATAGCCCAAATACTGAGGCCAAACAAACACTTAGGGTAGCCGACGGCGGGGCAGGCCAATTGACGGCCGCGTCACGCCTCGGCATCGTGGCAAAAACACCAAACGCAGGAGGGGTCGTGCGCTACCTTAGTCACTTTTCCACCGTCCTGGCCGGGCTTGCCGCCCTGCTGTCCCAGGCGATCACGCCAGCCGCGCACGCCGAATCGCTCGAGCAGATCCAGCTGCCGCCGGGCTTTCGCATCGAGCGGCTGACCGACGCCGTGCCGGAAGCGCGCGGCATGACCTTTTCGCCGGGCGGCACACTGTACGTCGGCAGCCGCGGCGCCGGCAAGGTCTACGCGGTACAGGCGCCGCTGAGCGGCAAGCCGGTGGTCCACACCGTCGCCAGCGGCCTGACGCTGCCGATCGGCGTGGCCTGGCGCGACGGCGCGCTCTATACCTCCTCGGTCTCGCGCATCCTGCGCCTGGACGGCATCGAACAGCGCCTGTCCAACCCGCCCAAGCCGGTCGTCATCAACAACCAGCTGCCCAGCGAGACCCACCACGGCGGACGCTTCATCGCCTTCGGCCCCGACGGCTACCTGTACGTGCCGATCGGCGCGCCGTGCAATGTCTGCGCGCGCGACGAGGGCCGCTACGCCAACGTGATGAAGATGAAGCCGGATGGCTCGGACCTGCAGGTCGTGGCCAAGGGCGTGCGCAACACGGTCGGCTTCGACTGGCACCCGACCACAGGCGAGCTGTGGTTCACCGACAACGGCCGCGACTGGCTCGGCGACGACCAGCCGCCCGACGAACTGAACCGGGCCCCGCGCGCGGGCATGCACTTCGGCTTTCCGTATTGCCACGCCGGCGACCTGCGCGATCCCGAATTCGGCAAGCAGCGGCCCTGCTCGTCGTTCGAGCCACCGGTGGCCCGGCTCGGTCCGCACGTGGCGGCGCTGGGCATGCGCTTCTACACCGGCACGCAGTTCCCCGCCGAATATCGCAACAACATCTTCATTGCGGAGCACGGCAGCTGGAACCGCAGCGAGCGCATCGGTTATCGCATCACGCGCGTGGTGCTCGACGACAGCGGCAAGGCGGTCAGGCAGGAGGTGTTCGCCCAGGGCTGGCTGCAGGACGGTCAACCGTGGGGCAGACCCGCCGATGTCGAGGTCGCGCCCGACGGTTCGTTGCTGGTCAGCGACGATATGGCCGGCGCGATCTACCGCATCCGCTATGCGCCCTAGCGACGCGCGGCGACCGCCCGCGCACCGCCTCGGGCAACGCTCGCGCAGGCGTCGCCGAAGATGAGAACAGACCGCATTCGCAAGCGAAACAATCCGTTACACCGGTAACGGGATTGGCATAGGCGCCTGCTGGCAGCGCTGCGTACCATGATCCCAATCTTCTCGACAACGACAGCAAGCGAAGGCTCTGGGATTCCGCATGCTTTTCCGCTCTCTCCTGCGCGACGCCGCGGCCGCCACCGTGCTGGTGGCGTCGGTGCTCGGCCTTGCGGCCCTGAGCCATGCTCAGGGCGGCTGGTCGCGGCAGGGCGCCGACATGCGGGACGGCTTCGGGGCGCGGCTGCTGCCGACCGGCATGGAGCGCACCGTGATGCGTGCCGAGAGCCCGGACCATGTGCGTGCGCAGATCGAGCGGATGGAAGCCCGAGCACGCGCCGACAGCCGGCTGAACGGGCGCCCCAACCCGCCCAGCGACCGCGGCGCGCCCGAACGTACCCAGACTTCCGAGCGCAGCGCGCAGAACGGCAGCAGCGTGTCCGGCGACAACCGCCCCGCCAATGTCGGACCGGGCTGGCAAGGTTCGGGTCGGGAAACCACCCGCTAGTCCGGATACTTCCCCGCTTTATCGTTTGAAACGGCGACGGCGCTGCGATGACGCTTGCCGTCGCGCGTTTTTGTCGCGCGGCCCGTCGCAGGCTTGCTGCTGCCGTTCGCCCTTTGCCGTTCGCCCTTTGCCGTTCGCGCTTTGCCGTTCGTCGCCGCCGTTCGCCGTCTCCCGTTGCGGCGGCTGGCAAGCGCCTTCGCCGATCGCGATGGCGTCAGAAGCCCGCGCCGGAACTTTCCCCTCCTTTGCAAGGTCAAATAGCTCGTGGCGGCAGAAGCTGCGCCGCCACCTGGCTGCCGCCCGGCGCTGACCGGTGTTCAGCAGCGTGCCGTCGATCGCAGGCGGCAAACGCACACTGACATGCCCTTTCCTTCGGATCGTGTCGCGATGGGCGCGGCCTTCGTCCAACCAACCGACGAGGTTCGTATGCTATCCATGCTGACCGACCTGGCTCGACACGCGGGCCAGCTCACTCTGACCGTGCTGTTCATGGGAATTCTGGCCGCCGTGCTGTACGGCGAAACCAATCTCGGCGTCCTGCTGGGCGTCGTGTCGAACGCGCCGCGCTGACGGCAATCGGACGCTGCTGCAAGACAGGACATCGCAGGTTTTGCACCAGCGCCCCCGGCCGGCGATCGAAAGCCACGATCCGCCGACCTTCAACTGGGTCATCGAAGCGGGCGGTGCGGCGTACAATGTGCGCTGCACTGCCCGCTTCCATCGTATGGTCCGGTCGCAGTCTCGGCCGCTGTTCCGGTGCTGATTCCGGTGCTGATTCCGGTGCTGATTCCGGTGCTGATTCCGGTGCTGATTCCGGTGCTGATTCCGGTGCTGATTTCGATGCTGATCTCGGTGCTGGGTTTGGTTCCGATCCCGGTCGCCTTCCGGCAGGTTTTCCCTTCCCACGTTCACGCCCATGTCCGCCGCTCCGTCCTCTGCTTCGCCCGTCACGTCAGCCTCCCCCGCCGCCGCCGGCACGGATCGCGCACCGATGCGCAAGTCGAAGCTGCTGACCGTGGCGCTGGCTTTTCTGCTCGGCAGCCTCGGCGCGCACCGCTTCTATCTCGGCGGCCTGCGCGACCGCTATGGCTGGCTGCACCTGCTTGCCACGCTGGCCGGCGCGCTGGGCATCGCCTCGATGGTGCTGCACGTCGGCGCGCCCGCGCTGAACTGGACCTTCGCGGTGGCGGGCGGCGCCTCGGTGATCAGTGCGTTCCTGGCGGCGATCGTCTACGGGCTGCGGCCGGACGAGCGCTGGGACGCGCGCTTCAATCCGGATGGCGAACCGACCCGCTCCGGCTGGCCGGTCGTAATCCTGGTGATCCTGTCGCTGCTGATCGGCACCGGCCTGTTGATGGCGGGGCTGGCCATCAGCTTCCAGACCTTCTTCGAGTCGCAGGTGGAAGCGGCACGCGAGTTGTCGCAATAAGCGGCTGAAAGCAGCCGACGGAATCCGCTGTCGCAATCAGCTGCCGAAATCAGACGCCGAAGTCAGCTGTCGCAATCAGCCCGCCGCCTTCAGGCGCCGAAGTCAGCTGCGGCGACAAATACGTCGGGCCGCCGCTGACACGCCGCGGGGTACGCTGCGGGTACGTTCACCCCGAGTGCGCCCTTCGATTTCCTGATCCACGTCAACCCCATTCCGGCGTTCGTCAACCATACTGAACCGGTTGTTTCCAACGTCGCGCGCCGCGGCGCTTCGCCGGCAGTGCGCGACCGGTCGGTCGAATTCCAGGAGTGGACATGAACGTTCCCAGCTATGAAGTGGGCCGGGTGGCCGCCTTGACCGTCGGATTGATGCGCGCGTCCGGCCTGTCGCACGACGATGCCGTCGCCGCGCTGGATCTGGCCTGCAGGATGATGGACGACGAGATGGCCCCGCGATCGCCGGCGACAGGCCCCGTGCGGCCGGGCGGTGTGCGGCCCCCTGCCACGGCGAACGCTGTCCGGCCCAACCGGTAACCGGCTAGGCCGCCTCCAGCCAGCGGCGCACGGCGGGATGCACCGTCTCGCGCCAGCGTGCGCCGCTGAACAAACCATAGTGGTCGCAGCGCTCGATCGTCAGCCGTTCGCGGCATCGCGTCGGCAGGCCGCTGCACAGCCCCTGCGCCGCATGCGTCTGTCCCGGTCCCGAAATATCGTCGCGATCGCCCTCGACCGTCAGCAGCCGGGTGCGCCGCAGGCAGTCGGGACGCACCATCTCGCCGCCGACCCGCCACATCCCCTTGGGCAGCAGCATCTGCTGGAACACCACGCGCAACGTGTCGAAGAAGAATTCCGCGGTCATGTCGAGCACGGCACCGTATTGCGCGACCGCGCGCTCGATCTCGCGCGCGGTATCGGCATCGGCCGCCTGGCGCCGGCATAGCCAGTCGAACATCAGCGTCGCGTGGCGATCCGGCTGCGCCGCGACCAGCGCCGGATATTGCAGGAAGCCCGGATAGATGCGCCGCCCCGCGCCGGCATAACCGCTTGGTACCACGTCGATCGCGGTCGCCTCGAGCCACGGCAGCGACAACGTGGCCGCGACGCGATCGAGCGTGGTCGGACCGAGCCGCGGATCGATCGGCCCGCCCATCAGCGTCAGCGTCGCCGGCTCGGCGCGATCGGCCTGCGCCACGCGCGAGACCGCGGCCAGCGCCGGCACCGTCGCCTGGCAGACCGCCAGCACATGCAGCCCGGCCGGATCGAGCAGCCGGATGAAACGCTCCACCAGCAGCACGTAATCGTCGAGGCCGAAGCTGCCGGCGTCGCGCGGTACGTCGCGCGCATCGGCCCAGTCGGTGACGTAGACGTCCGCATGCGGCAGCAGCGCGGCCACGGTATCGCGCATCAGCACCGCTCGATGTCCGGCCAGCGGCGCGCACAGCAGCACGCGCGGGCGCGGCTTGCGACGGGTTCGTGGTGGACTCTGGAACGCCCGCAGCGTGCAGAACGGCGTCACCGACACGGTGCTTTCGCTGACCGGCATCCGCACGCCATCGGCCTCGATGTCATCGAACTCGAAGCGCGCCGTGCCGAACGGCCCCAGCCAGGCCTGGAACCAGCGGTAGTAGTGCTCGAAGCGGCGGCGGTGCGACGCCGCGGCCAGCGGGTATGGCCCGGCGGCGAGCGCCTGCTGGGTCAGTTCGCCCCACATCACGACCGGATCGAAGGCTGCGCGGCCGCCCTGCTGCATCAGATGGATCATGGCTTCCCCATGGCGACGCCGAGGCGGTCGGGGGCGCGAGTGCGCCAACCGCGGCGGCGTGCGCGGCGGATCGAACCGCCATTATGGACAGCGCGCCGGACTTGTACAAACCCGCAAGTTCAGAACAGCGAACCTTGCGCGTCGTCCTCGGGTTTGCGGGCACCGCGCGCGCCGCTTCGCACGCCGGCCGGCGGCGCGGGCGGGACGAATTGCGACGTGTCCAGATCGAAGCGGTGGTAGCGAAAGCCCAGGCGATCGGCCGCCTTGTGGAAGCGCTGGCGCATCAGGTCGGCCCAGACGCCGGTACCGCGCATGCGCGTGGAGAAATCGGAATCGTAATCCTTGCCGCCGCGCATCTCGCGAACGCGATTCATCACGCGCTCGGCCCGGTCGGGGAAATGCGCCACCAGCCATTGCTGGAACAGGGGCGCTACCTCCCACGGCAGCCGCAGCACGATGTAGTTGGCATAGACTGCCCCCGCCTCGCGCGCGGCCTCGAGCACCCGCTCCAGGTCCGGCTCGGTGATGAAGGGAATCACCGGCGCGACGCTGACCGCGACGGGAATACCCGCTTCCGACAGCGTACGGATCGTGCGCAGCCGCCGCGACGGCGTGGCGGCGCGCGGCTCCAGCGTGCGCGCGATGTCGGCATCGAGCGTGGTGATCGTGATCGCGGCCACTGCGAGGCGGCGGGCGGCCATCGGCGCCAGCAGATCGATGTCGCGCTCGATCAGCGACGACTTGGTGATCAGCGCCACCGGATGGTGGCATTCGTGCAGCACCTCCAGCACGCCGCGCGTGATGCGCTGGGTCCGTTCGATCGGCTGATAGGCGTCGGTGTTGACGCCAAGCGCGATCAGCTCGCATTGGTAGGACGGCCGCGACAGCGCCTCCCGCAGCCGCTCGGCCGCATTGGCCTTGGCGAACAGCTGCGTCTCGAAATCCAGCCCCGGAGACAGGTCGAGATAGGCGTGCGTCGGCCGGGCGAAGCAATAGATGCAGCCGTGCTCGCAACCGCGGTAGGGGTTCAGCGAAACGCCGAACGGAATATCCGGCGAGGCATTGCGGCTGAGGATGGAGCGCGCCTGCTCCTGCGTGACGCGGGTGATCAGCTTCGGCGGCGCGGACTCCAAGGCGGCGCCTTCGCTGCGCTCCATGTCCCTGGCCTGCGTGTCCCTGTCCTCTGCGCGCGCCGCATCGTCCTGTCCCGCGGTGTCCGGCGGACCCCAGCCGTCGTCGAAGGGCTCGCGGGTATCGCGCTCGAAGCGCCCCTGCAGATTGCTGACCGCGCCGCGGCCCTTCAGCGGCCGTGGCGCCGGCCGCAGCGGCGCCGGCTCCCCGTGGATGTCATCCGCCGGCAACTCCGCTTCGCGGGGGCCGAGGTGGCGCCCCTTGCGCTCAATGTCCCTCATCTCATGCAGGCTGGCTCTTCTCGTCGACGGGAATGGCCAGCGTCTCCTTGATCTCTTCCATCACGACATAACTCTTGGACTGCGCGGCGCCCGGCAGTTGCAGCAGGATGTCGCCGAGCAGCCGGCGATACTCGCCGATCTCGCGGATGCGCGCCTTGATCAGATAATCGAAGTCTCCGGACACCAGATGGCATTCCATCACCTCCGGAATGCGCAGCACCTCGCGCCGGAACTGCTCGAACATGTTGCCGGCCTTGTTGTTCAGCGTGATCTCGACGAAGACCAGCAGCGCGCTGCCCAGCAGGGCCGGATTCAGGCGGGCGTAGTAGCCCATGATGACACCGTCGCGCTCCATCCGCTTGACCCGCTCGATGCACGGCGTGATGGTCAGGCCGACCGCCTCGGCGAGGTCCTTCATCGAGATGCGGCCATCGGCCTGCAGCAGCGCCAGGATGCGGCGATCGAGGCGGTCAAGGCCGCGTACCGGTTGGCGGGTCGTTCTCATGAATTTTTCCTTTTTCTGGGAAATTTTCGGTAATTATGACTGGATTGATTCCAATACCATAGCGGATATACCTTCATACAATCGACATCCTGGTTGGGGTCCCATCGCAATGCGTGTTCTCGTTCTTGGCAGTGGCGTGATCGGCGTCACCAGCGCCTGGTATCTGGCCAGGGCCGGCCATGAGGTCACCGTGATCGACCGCGAAGCGGCGCCGGCGCTCGGCACCAGCTTTGCCAATGCCGGGCAGATCTCGCCCGGCTATGCCTCGCCGTGGGCGGCGCCCGGCGTGCCGCTGAAGGCGATCAAATGGATGTTCCAGCAGCACGCGCCGCTGTCGATCCGGCCCGATGGCACGCTGTTCCAGCTGCAGTGGATGTGGCAGATGCTGATGAACTGCAGCGCCGACCGCTACGCCGTCAACAAGGAGCGCATGGTGCGGCTGGCCGAATACAGCCGCGACTGCATCCGCGCGCTGCGCGCCGAAACCGGCATCGCCTACGAGGGCCGCCAGCAGGGCACGCTGCAGGTCTTCCGCACCGACGAGCAGCTCGAAGGCGCGGCCAAGGACATCGCCGTGCTCGAGGAAGCCGGCGTGCCCTATCAATTGCTGTCGCGCGAGGATCTCGCCGCGAGCGAACCGGCGCTGGCCGCCGTCAGCCACAAGCTGACCGGGGGCCTGCGCCTGCCCAACGACGAAACCGGGGACTGCCAGCTGTTCACCCAGCGGCTGGCGGCCATGGCCCAGGGTCTGGGCGTGCAGTTCCTGTACAACCGTTCGATCGACAGCCTGATGACGCAGGGCACCGCCGTGACCGGTGCCATCGTCGGCGGCGAGCCGATCTTCGCCGACGCCGTGGTGGTGGCGCTGGGCAGCTGGTCGACCCCGTTCATCAAGGACTTCGTGCGGATTCCGGTCTATCCGCTGAAGGGGTTCTCGATCACCGTGCCGATGACCGACGCGGCGCGCAGCCCGGTATCGACGGTGCTGGACGAGACCTACAAGGTGGCGATCACGCGCTTCGACGACCGCATCCGCGTCGGCGGCATGGCGCAGATCGTCGGTTACGACCGTTCGCTCGATCCGGCCAAGCGGCGCACGCTGGAACATGTGGTGACGGACCTGTTCCCCGGTGCCGGCGACGTGGCCCGTGCCTCGTTCTGGACCGGCCTGCGTCCGATGACGCCGGACGGCACGCCGATCGTCGGCCCCACCCCGGTCAAGGGGCTGTGGCTCAATACCGGCCACGGCACGCTGGGCTGGACCATGGCGTGCGGCTCCGGCAAGCTGCTGGCCGATCTGGTGTCCGGCGCCTCGCCCGCGATCCGCGCCGACGATCTGTCGGTGGCGCGCTATCTGCAGCAGCCCCATCGGCGTCCGGTGCCACGTCCCGCCACGGCATAAGGCTCCGGGCGTCAGCGTCCACGCGTAACGGCCAAGGCGCGCCGGGCGCAAGCCCGACGAAACGCCCCAACAAAAAAGACGGCCAGGCGGCCGTCTTTTTTGTTGCCTACGCCTGCACTGCCGTCAGAACTGCGCCTCGCTCAACGCCAGCGCCGCCGGCGCACCCGACACGATGGCATCGCGAATGCCGCCGGCCTGCGACAGCACGTGTTCGGCGAAGAAATGCGCGGTCGCGATCTTGGCCTCGTGGAAGGCCGGATCTTCGGCACGGCGGGCATCGGCGGCCAGCATCGCGCGTCCGAGCTGCCAGCCCGAGAATACGATGCCGCACAGCTTCAGATAGGGCACGCTGCCGGCAAAGGCGGCGTTGGGATCGGTCTTGCCGTTGGCGACGATGAAGTCGATCGCCTGCTCCAGCGCGGCGCGACCCTTGGCCAGCTGCGCCTGCATCGCGGCGAACGGCGCGCCGCCGTGCGCGGCCAGCGCGGCCTCGGTCTCGGCAATGCGCGCGCAGATGCCGCGCGCCACGGCGCCGCCATCGCGCACCGTCTTGCGGCCGACCAGGTCGTTGGCCTGGATCGCCGTGGTGCCCTCGTAGATCGGCAGGATGCGCGCGTCGCGATAGTGCTGCGCGGCGCCGGTCTCCTCGATGAAGCCCATGCCGCCGTGGACCTGCACGCCCAGGCTGGTCACATCGATCGACAGCTCGGTGCTCCAGCCCTTGATCACCGGCACCAGGAATTCGTAGAACGCCTGGTTCTCGCGGCGCACCGCTTCGTCGGGATGCTGGTGCGCGATATCGCAGGCCGCCGCGCCGACATAGGCCAGCGCGCGCGCGCCTTCGGTCAGCGCGCGCATCGTCATCAGCATGCGCTTGACGTCGGGATGATGAATGATGGTGACCGCCTGCCGCGCCGAGCCGTCGACGGGGCGGCTCTGCACGCGCTCGCGTGCATAGGCCACGGCCTGCTGATAGGCGCGCTCGGACACCGCGATGCCCTGCATGCCGACCGAGAAGCGGGCCGCATTCATCATGATGAACATGTACTCGAGGCCGCGGTTCTCCTCGCCGACCAGCGTGCCGATGGCGCCGCCATGGTCGCCGAACTGCAGCACCGCGGTCGGGCTGGCCTTGATGCCGAGCTTGTGCTCGATCGATACGCAATGCACGTCGTTGCGCGCGCCCAGCGAGCCGTCCTCGCTGACCAGGAACTTCGGCACGATGAACAGCGAGATGCCCTTGACCCCTTCCGGCGCGTTCGGCGTCCTTGCCAGCACGAGATGGACGATGTTCTCCGCCATGTCGTGCTCGCCGTAGGTGATGAAGATCTTGGTGCCGAACAGCTTGTAGGTGCCGTCGCCCTGCGGCTCCGCGCGCGTGCGCACCGCGGCCAGGTCGGAGCCGGCCTGCGGCTCGGTCAGGTTCATCGTGCCGGTCCACTGGCCCGAGATCAGCCTGGGCAGGTAGGCCTGCCGCTGCGCGTCGCTGCCGGCGGTCAGCAGCGCCTCGATGGCGCCGTCGGTCAACAGCGGGCACAGCGCGAACGACAGATTGGCCGAGTTCAGCATCTCGTTGCAGGCGGTGGCGATCAGCTTGGGCAAGCCCTGGCCGCCGAATTCCTGCGGATGCAGCACGCCCTGCCAGCCGCCCTCGCCGAACTGGCGGAACGCGTCCTTGAAGCCGGGCGTGGTGGTGACCGCGCCGTCCTTCCAGCTGCTCGGCTCGATATCGCCGGTGCGGTTCAGCGGCGCGATCACCTGCTCGGTGAACTTGGCCGCCTCCTCGAGCACCGCCTGCGCGGTGTCGGCCGTCGCTTCCTCGAAGCCCGGCAATTGGCTGATGGCATCCAGCCCGGCCAGTTCGTTGATCGCGAACAGCATGTCCTTGAGCGGGGCGCGGTAGGTCATCGAAGTCTCCGTTATCGCAATGGGTCGCGGCAGTTGGCTGAGGGCGACCGTTCGATGCAGCGTATAAAAAAGCCGCTCGCGGGCGGGCCCGGAACGGCTTGTCTTGGCTTTTCTTTTTCTTGTGTCGGCTGGCTCGATCCTGCCGCGGCACCGGGCGGCGCCGCGGCAGGGCTGGCGATCAGCCCAGGGCCGCCACCAGCTCCGGCACCACGGTGTTCAGGTCGCCCACCAGGCCGTAGTCGGCGACCGAGAAGATCGGCGCCTCGGCGTCCTTGTTGATCGCGACGATCACCTTGGAGTCCTTCATGCCGGCCAGATGCTGGATCGCGCCCGAGATACCGACGGCGATATACAGCTGCGGCGCGACGATCTTGCCGGTCTGGCCGACCTGGTAGTCGTTCGGCACGAAGCCGGCGTCCACCGCGGCACGCGAGGCGCCCAGCGCGGCGCCCAGCTTGTCGGCCAGCGGGGTCAGCACTTTGGTGTAGTTCTCGCCCGAGCCCACGCCCCGGCCGCCCGACACGATGATCTTGGCGGCGGTCAGTTCCGGACGATCGCTCTTGGTCACTTCACGCGACACGAATTGCGAGATGCCGGCATCGGCCACGGCGGGCACGGTGTCGACCGAGGCCGAGCCGCCTTCCGCGGCGGCGGGATCGAACGCGGTGCCGCGCACGGTGATCACCTTGATCTTGTCCGACGACTTGACCGTGGCGATCGCGTTGCCGGCATAGATCGGGCGCTCGAAGGTGTCCGGGCCGTCGACCTTGGTGATGTCCGACAGCTGGGCCACGTCCAGCTTGGCGGCGACGCGCGGCAGCACGTTCTTGCCGTAGGCGGTGGCCGGAGCCAGGATGTGGCTGTAGTCGCTGGCGATCGCCAGCACCTGCTCGGCGACGTTCTCGGCCAGGCCTTCGCCGAAGTACGGCGCATCGGCCAGCAGCACCTTGGCGACGCCGGCGATCTTCGCGGCGGCTTCGGCGGCGGCCTGGGCGTTGGCGCCGGCAACCAGCACGTGGACGTCGCCGCCGCACTGGGCCGCGGCGGTCACGGTGTTCAGGGTCGCGCCCTTGATCGATTGATTGTCGTGTTCAGCAATGACGAGTGCAGTCATGTTCGTATCTCCTGGCGCGCTTAGATGACCTTGGCTTCGTTCTTGAGCTTCTGCACCAGCGTCGCGACGTCCGGCACCATCACACCCGCGCTGCGCTTGGGCGGCTCGACGACCTTCAGCGTCTGCAGACGCGGCGCCACGTCGACGCCCAGGTCTTCCGGCTTCACGGTTTCCAGCGGCTTCTTCTTGGCCTTCATGATGTTCGGCAGCGTGACGTAGCGCGGCTCGTTCAGGCGCAGGTCGGTGGTCACCACCGCCGGCAGCTTGACCGACAGCGTTTCCAGGCCGCCGTCGACTTCGCGGGTCACCGAGGCCTTGCCGTCGGCGATCACGACCTTCGAGGCGAAGGTCGCCTGCGGCAGGCCGGCCAGCGCGGCCACCATCTGGCCGGTCTGGTTGGAGTCGTCGTCGATGGCCTGCTTGCCCAGGATCACCAGCTGCGGCTGCTCCTTGTCGATCAGCGCCTTCAGCAGCTTGGCCACGGCCAGCGGCTGCAGGTCTTCGCTGCTCTCGACCAGGATGCCGCGGTCGGCGCCGATCGCCATCGCGGTGCGCAGCGTTTCCTGGCATTGCGCCACGCCGCAGGAGACCGCCACGACCTCGGTGGCCACGCCGGCTTCCTTCAAGCGGACCGCCTCTTCCACGGCGATCTCGTCGAACGGGTTCATGCTCATCTTCACGTTGGCCAGGTCGACGCCCGAGCCATCGGACTTCACACGGACCTTGACGTTGTAGTCAACCACGCGCTTGACTGCGACGAGTACTTTCATGCGCTCACTCCACTGATTGTCAGAAATTTGGTTCGCTCGCCATTATAACCACCGGGTCGGCGGCGCCCGGAATTTTCGAACGACCGTACTATTTTATAGGCAAAGAATTGCCGGGCATAGCCCGGCAGGCGATTTCGGTCGATGACTTCGCCGATCACTGAGCCGCTTGTTGACCGGTATTGTGCCGCAGAAAACCCTTCACGGCACAGACGTGACGGCCGGTTTCGAGGTTTTGTTCGATACCCGGCCGCACGTGCGGGGCCGGCTTACCAGGCCGTGATCACCGACTCCTTGAACGTCCTGGTGACGTAGTCCTTGATCTCCGGCGAGTGGTAGGCCTTGATCAGCTTGGCGACCCACGGCTTGTTCCTGTCGGCCTCGCGCACGGCGATCAGGTTGGCGTACGGACCCTTCGGACCTTCCATCGCGATCGCGTCCTTGGTCGGCGACAGGCCGGCCGATTCTGCGTAGTTGCCGTTGATCGCGGCGGCATCCAGGTCGTCCAGCGAGCGCGGCAGCTGCGCGGCGTCCAGTTCGACGATGCGGATCTTCTTCGGATTCGCGACGATGTCCAGCGGCGTGGCCTTCAGGCCGGCATCCGCACGCAGCTTGATCACGCCCTTGCTCTGCAGCAGCAGCAGGCCGCGGCCGCCGTTGGTCGGATCGTTGGGCACGCCGACGCGGGCGCCCTGCTTGAGCTGGTCCAGCGACTTGATCTTCTTCGAGTAGACGCCCATCGGGAACGTGACGGTGTAGCCGACGTTGGCGAACTTGTAGCCGCGGTCCTTCATCTGCGCCTCGAGATACGGCAGATGCTGATAGCTGTTGGCGTCGAGGTCGCCGGCGGCCAGCGCGGCGTTCGGCTGGATGTAGTCGCTGAACTCGACGACCTGGATATTGAGGCCATCCTTGGCGGCGACCTTCTTGACCTGTTCCATGATCTGGGCGTGCGGACCGCCGGTCACGCCGATCTTGATCGGCTTGTCCTGCGCCACCGCGGCGGTGGCGAGGCTGGCACCGAGCGCGGCGCCGATGATCCATTGCAGCAGGCTACGACGTTGCATGTCTGACTTCCTTTGCGATGCGTTCTGGGTTGAGTCTGGGATAAAGCAAAACGAAACGGGAAACGAAACGATACCGGCCGATGCCGATGCCGACGAGGCGCTCAGCGATGGCTGATCCGGCGGACCAGCCAGTCGCCGAAGCTCTGCACCGCCTGCACCAGCACGATCAGGATCAGCACCACCGCCACCATCACCTCGGTGATGTAGCGCTGGTAGCCATAGCGGATGCCGAGGTCGCCCAGGCCGCCGCCGCCGATCGCGCCGGCCATCGCCGAATAGCCGACCAGGCTGACGAAGGTGATGGTCAGGCCGGCAACGATGCCGGGCATGGCCTCGGGCAGCAGCACCTTCCAGACGATCTGGCCGGTGCTCGCGCCCATCGATTGCGCCGCCTCCACCAGGCCCTTGTCGACCTCGCGCAGCGCGCTCTCGACCAACCGCGCGATAAACGGAATCGCCGCGATCGTCAGCGGCACCACCGCCGCCGCGGTGCCGATCGACGAACCGGCCAGGAAGCGGGTGAACGGGATCACCACCACCAGCAGGATGATGAACGGGATCGAGCGCACCGCGTTGACGACCACGCCGATCAGCCGGTTGAACAAGGGGTGCGCCAGCGGGCCGCCCCGGTCGGTCAGATGCAGCACCACGCCGAGCGGCACGCCAAGCAGCGCGCCGATCACGCCCGAGATGCCGACCATCACCAGGGTCTCGCCCAGCGAGGTCACAAACAGGTCGAACAGCTCAGACCACATGCTCGTATTCCTCCACCACCACGCCCTGCTCCTGCAGGAATGCCATTGCCGCCCGGACGTTCTCGGTCTCGCCGGTGGCCATGATGGCCAGCGAGCCGAAGGCCTGTCCCTGGATCTCGTCGATATGCCCGTGCAGGATGTTGAAATCCAGCCCGTAGCGGCGGATCGCCTGCGCCAGCACCGGCTGGTCGACGCCCTCGCCGGTGAATGCCAGACGGTAGACATGGTCGCGCCCGTTGCCGAGCCGGCTCTCGACGCGCTTGAGCACGCTCGGCGGCAGCTCCTGCGCGATCACGTCGCCGATCATCGCGCGCGTGACCGCGTGCTGCGGCCGCAGGAAGACATCGATGACCTGGCCCTGTTCGACCACGCAGCCGGCATCGAGCACCGCGACGCGATCGCAGACCTGCTTGATGACCTCCATCTGGTGCGTGATCATCACGATGGTCAGCCCCAGGTCGCGATTGATCTGCTTGAGCAGGTCGAGGATGGACCGCGTGGTTTCCGGGTCGAGCGCCGAGGTGGCCTCGTCCGACAGCAGCACCTTGGGCTTGCTGGCAAGCGCCCGCGCAATGCCGACGCGCTGCTTCTGGCCGCCGCTGATCTGCGCCGGATAACGGTCCTTCAGCGCCGACAGGCCCACCAGGTCCAGCAGCGGCAGCACCGTCGCCGCGATCTCGTCGCGGCTCTTGCCGGCGAGCTCCAGCGGCAGCGCCACGTTGTCATAGACGGTGCGCGAGGACAGCAGGTTGAAATGCTGGAAGATCATGCCGATGTCGCGGCGCGCCAGCCGCAGCGCGGACGAGTCCAGCGCGGTTAGATCCTGCCCGGCGACGATCACGCGGCCGGCGGTCGGACGGTTCAGCAGGTTGATGGCGCGCACCAGCGTACTTTTGCCGGCGCCGCTGCGGCCGATGATGCCGAAGATTTCGCCGGCCGCGATGGACAGGCTGACATCCCGCAAAGCGTGCACATCCCCGGTCGCACCGGGGAATCGCTGCGAGAGACCTTGCAGTTCGATCATGAGACAGAGCGAAAAGAAAACGGCAACAGCCGGGACGGGGTCTCCAGCGCTGCTGCCGCATTTATCGTTTTTGGATGTAACGGGCTATTTTAAGCGATCCGCTTCTTACCAGAAACGACTTTTTGCCGATGTCTTTAGACGAAAAAGGAATAAGGCCCCGTTTCCGAGTGCCGAGATGTCAACTCTGGATCCTCTGGATCAACCCGAACGCCAGGACGGCGGCCGCTTGTCGATGAATGCCTGCACGCCCTCCAGCGCCGATTCGTCCATCATGTTGCACGCCATGGTCTGCCCGGCAAGCTGATAGGCGGCCTCGACGCCCATTTCGAGCTGGCGGTAGAACAGCCCCTTGCCGGCCGCGATGGCTGCCGCCGGCTTGGCGCAGATGCTGGCGGCCAGCTTCGCCACCTCCCCATCCAGCTCGGCGGCCGGCACCACGCGATTGACCAGGCCGCGCGCATGCGCCTCGTGGGCGCCGATCATCTCGCCGGTCAGCAGCATCTCCATCGCGTGCTTGCGATGCAGATTGCGCGACAGCGCCACGCCGGGCGTCGAGCAGAACAGGCCCAGGTTGACGCCCGACACCGCAAAGCGCGCGTCGTCGGCGGCCACCGCCAGGTCGCACATCGCCACCAGCTGGCAGCCGGCCGCGGTGGCGATGCCGTGCACGCGCGCGATCACCGGCTGCGGCATGCGCTGGATCGCCAGCATCATGCGCGTGCAGCGGTCGAACAGGCGGCGGTAGTAATCGTGCGAGGGCTGGGCGCGCATTTCGCGCAGATCGTGCCCGGCGCAGAAGGCGCGCCCCGCGCCGGCCAGCACCACGACCCGCACGGCGGGATCGGCGGCGATGCGGGTCAGCGCCTCGGTCACCGCGTCGATCAGCGCCTCCGACAACGCGTTGAAGGCGTCGGGACGTTGCAGCGTCAGGCGCAGCACGCCCGGGGCATCTTCGCTTTGCGCCAGCACCGCACTAGCGGCTTGGGCTTGTTCCGATTCGGCCATGATCGTCTCCTGGTCTGCTGTTGTCCTGCTGCGGTGGCGCTTGCTGGAATCCGCCTTGTCGAAACCGGCTTGTCGAAACCGCCGTGTTCAAACCGGCTCGTTGAAAACCCGCCCGTCGCTGGGCCGGCTCGCCCTAGCGCTCCAGCAGCACCTTCAGATGCGCCAGCACGCTGCGCCCCAGCGCGCTGAGGTTGTAGCCGCCTTCGAGGCAGCTGACGATGCGTCCCTGCGCGTGCAGCCGCGCCAGCGTCATCAGCTCGGCCGTGATCCACGCATAGTCCTGCTCGACCAGCCCCATCTGGCCGAGGTCGTCCTCGCGATGCGCGTCGAAGCCTGCCGAGATGAACAGCATCTGCGGACGGAAGGCCTGCAGCCGCGGCATCCAGATGGTCTCCACCACCTCGCGCACCGCCATGCCGTTGGTATAGGCCGGCAGCGGAATATTGGCCATGTTGTTGGCCACGTGCTCGGTGCCGCTGTACGGGTAGAACGGATGCTGGAAGAAGCTGCACATCAGCACGCGCTCGTCGCCGCGAAATGCGGCCTCGGTGCCGTTGCCGTGATGGACATCGAAGTCGATGATCGCCACGCGTTCGAGCCCGTGCGCGTCGAGCGCATGGCGGGCGGCAATGGCGACGTTGTTGTAGAAGCAGAAGCCCATCGCGCGATCGGGCTCGGCGTGGTGGCCCGGCGGCCGCACGCAGCAGAAGGCGTTCTCCAGCTCGCCGGCGATCACCGCGTCGGTGGCCGCCACCGCGGCGCCCGCCGCATGCGTGGCCGCCGCCAGCGTATGCGCGTTCATTGCGGTATCGGGATCGATCGCATGGTAGCCGCTGGCGGGACTGGCTTCGTGCAGCCCGTCGACATAGCCCGGCAGATGCACGCGCTCGATCTGCTCGCGGCTGGCCGCGGGCGCCTCGCGGCGGTCCAGCAGGCCGTCGATGCCGTGCGAGATCAGATGGTCTTCGATGGCGGTCAGGCGTTCCGGGCACTCGGGATGGAACTGCCCCATCTCGTGCAGCAGGAATTCGGGATGCGTGTAGTAGCCGGTCGGCATGGGAATTCGGCGCGTTTATCGAGGCGTTGTTGGGCGCGTGGCGGGCACTTCGTCGAGTGCGCCGCTGTCTCCATCCCCGTACGTTAGCACAGCGGATGGCCCGCAACGCGATGGCCGCTCGCGGCGCCGGTCGTATCGTTCCGTGATGTTTTGCGCCGGATGCGTCCGCTATACTCGGTCCGACTTGCAAAGGACACCATGACCGAACACACGCGTACCCTGCGCCGCCCTCTGCTGGGCGCCGCGCTCTGCTCCGTGGCGCTTGGCCTGTGCGGCGCCACCCCTTCGCTGCTGGCGGCCGGCAAGCGCCGCGTCAGCTTCCAGGAAGAAGAAATCGATCCCGGCCGCTATCGCAACGGCAGCAACCCGCAGGCGGCCGCCTTCATCGACGAGATGGTCGCGAAACACGGCTTCTCGCGCGCGACCCTGAACGACTGGTTTGGACAGGCGGTCTATTCGGCCACGGTGGCGCGCCTGATCATGCCGCCGGCCACGCCGGGCCGCAAAAGCTGGCGCGCCTACCGCTCGCGCTTCATCGAGCCGATCCGCATCAACGCCGGCGTTCGCTTCTGGGAGCAGCACCGCGACACGCTGCGCCGCGCCGAGACCGAGTTCGGCGTGCCCGCCTCGGTGATCGTCGGCATCATCGGCGTCGAGACGATCTACGGACGCGACATGGGCAGCTTCCGCGTGCTGGACTCGCTGTCGACGCTGGCCTTCGATTATCCCGATACGCCGAACCGCGCCAGCCGCTCGGCACTGTTCCGCGCGCAGCTGCAGGACTACCTGCTGTGGTGCCGCGAGACCCGTACCGATGTGTTCTCGGTGCTCGGCTCGTACGCCGGCGCGATCGGCATTCCGCAGTTCATGCCGACCAGCCTGCGCGAATACGCGACCGACTACGATCGCGATGGCCACATCGACCTGCGCAACAGCCCGGTGGACGCGATCGGCAGCGTCGGCCGCTTTCTGCAGCTGCACGGATGGGAGGCGGGCCGGCCGGTGGTGTGGCGGCTGGCGCAGGACGAAGGCAGCCGCGGCATCGCGGCGGCGGCGGCCGACGGCGAACCGTGGCCGACGCGCACACTCAATCAGCTGACGCGCGCCGGGCTGCGGCTGGACGAGCCGATCGACGCGGCGCGCGAAGGCGAGACCGGGGTGCTGGTGGTGGACCTGCCGACGCCCGATGCGCCGACCGAGTACATGCTCGGATTGCGCAATTTCTATGTGCTGACGCGCTACAACCGCAGCTTCTTCTACGCGCTGGCGGTCTATCAGCTGGGCGAGGCCGTCAAGGCCGCGATGATGTAAGGACCGATCGGTCCGGCCGGCGCTGCTGTGGTTTCAGCGGGCAGCGCCGGCGTTCATCGGCTGGGGTTCATGACGCAGGTTCGTTGACCCGCGTTCATTGCCCCGGATGATTGCCCGGGATTCATGCCCCGGGTTCATGCCCCGGGTTCATTGACCCAGGTTCAGGCGGGGAAGACGCCGGTCGACAGATAGCGGTCGCCGCGGTCGCAGACCACGAACACGATGGTCGCGTCGCGGACTTCTTCCGCGATCCGCAGCGCGACGCACAGCGCGCCGGCGGCCGAGATGCCGCAGAAGATGCCTTCCTCGCGCGCCATGCGGCGGGCCATGTGTTCGGCGTCGGCCTGGCTGACCGGCTCGGTGCGGTCGATGTAGCGCGCATCGTAGATCTTCGGCATATAGGCTTCCGGCCATTTGCGGATGCCCGGAATGCGCGAGCCTTCGGCCGGTTGCGCGCCGATGATCTGGATCGCCGGATTCTGTTCCTTCAGATAGCGCGACACGCCCGTGATCGTGCCGGTCGTGCCCATCGCCGAAACGAAATGCGTAACGCGGCCTTCGGTGTCGCGCCAGATCTCGGGACCGGTGGTCTCGTAGTGGGACTGCGGATTATCGGGATTGGCGAACTGGTCGAGGATGACGCCCTTGCCGTCGCGCTCCATCGAATCGGCCAGGTCGCGCGCGTATTCCATGCCGCCCTTGACCGGGGTCAGGATGATCTCGGCGCCGTAGGCCGCCATGCTCTGGCGGCGCTCCACGCTCAGGTCCTCCGGCATGATCAGCACCATCTTGTAGCCGCGGATCGCAGCTGCCATCGCCAGCGCGATGCCGGTATTGCCGGACGTCGCTTCGATCAGCGTGTCGCCGGGCTTGATGCGGCCGCGCGCTTCGGCACGCGCGATCATCGACAGCGCGGGCCGGTCCTTGACGGAGCCAGCCGGATTGTTGCCTTCGAGCTTGCCCAGAATCACATTGCCACGCTCGGCGTTGGCGGCTCCGGGAATACGCTGCAATTGCACCAGCGGCGTATTGCCGATGGTGTCTTCGATCGTCTTGTAGGCCATGATGGGGCGAGTCCAAATGTCGGCGCCCATTGTAATGCAGTCGTCATGACCCTGCCGCCGGCGGGGCGGCGGGCGGTGCAAGCACTGCCAGAACGGCGAAGGGCTGCGGCGCTGGGAGGCAGCGAGGCAGCGAGGCAGCGAGGCAGCGAGGCAGCGAGGCAGCGAGGCAGGATCGCCCGCCCCGCTGCCAGGTTCCTCAGACGCGCGTGCGGCCCTTGCCGAGCAGGTGGTACAGCAGGATCGCGCCGAAGGTGGCGGTGCCGATGCCGCCCAGCGTCATGCCGCCGAAGCGCAGCGTCAGGTCGCCGGCCGCGACCGTCAGCGTGGCGCCGACGGTGATCAGGTTGCGCGAATCGGAGAAGTCGACGCGGTTCTCGACCCAGATCCGGCCCGCGGTAGCGGCGATCAGGCCGAACACCACGATGGTCAGGCCGCCGATCACCGGGCCCGGAATGGTCAGGATCAGCGCACCGAACTTGGGCGAGAAGCCGAGCAGGATCGCCACCAGCGCGGCCACCACGAAGATCAGCGTCGAGTAGATCCGGGTCACCGCCATCACGCCCATATTCTCGGCATAGGTGGTCACACCGGTACCGCCGCCGGCGGCCGACAGCATCGTCGCGACGCCGTCGCCGATAAAGGCGCGGCCGATATACGGGTCCAGATTGCGGCCGGTCATCACGCCGATCGCCTTGATATGGCCAAGGTTCTCCGCCACCAGCACGATCGCCACCGGCGCGATCAGCAGCATCGCGTTCAGTTCGAACACCGGCGTGGTAAAGGCCGGCAGGCCGAACCAGCTGGCGCTGGCGACGCCGGAGAAGTCGATCGGCTTGCCCAGGCCGAAGGCGTTTGCGCACACCCAGTAGGCCAGATAGCCGATCAGCCCGCCGATCAGCACCGGCAGCCGGCCGATCATGCCGGGCGCGCGCACCGCCACCAGCCCGACGGCGACCACGGTCAGCAGGCCGATCCAGGTATCGAGCGCGGCGGCGCTGACCGCCTTGACCGCGACCGGCGCGAGATTCAGCCCGATCGCGGCGACGATGGCACCGGTCACCACCGGCGGCATCAGCCGTTCGACCCAGCCATAGCCGGCGGCCTGCACCACCAGGCCGATCACGGTGTAGAGCAGGCCGGCGGCGATGATGCCGCCGAGCGCCAGCGGAATATTCGGATTCGGGCCGCTGCCGGCATAGCCGGTGGCCGCGATCACGACGGCGATGAAGGCGAAGCTGGAACCGAGATAGCTGGGCACGCGGCCGCGCACGCACAGGAAGAAGATCAGCGTGCCGATGCCCGAGAACAGGATGGCGATGTTGGGATTGAAGCCCATCAGGATCGGCGCGATCGCGGTCGAGCCGAACATCGCCACCACGTGCTGGATGCCGGCCAGCACGGTCTGCCCGGTGGGCAGCCGCTCATCCGGCGCAATCACGCCCTCGGTCTTCAGTGTCCAGCGCGGCAGGAATCCCGCCTCGTCGCCATTCGCCATCGTTCAGCTCCCGTTCTGAGGTGGCCGCTGGCGCGCCGCGCCCGGCCGTTCTTGGTGATGTGTTGGTGATGTGTTGTGGCCGGCAGGGCTTGCCGCACGCCGCGGCGTGCGCCCCCGGTGGCTCCCGGACCGCGCATCGCGCGCCGCCAGCCCCTTCCCTCCCCATGGAGAGACGAACGAGGCGCCCTGCCGCAGCGCCCGCATCATACTCCCTGGCCCAGGGCCTGCGAAGCGCCACGGCGTCCGATCGGTGGCGCTGACCGGCCGCGTCGCGACATCGCCACGCCGCTGATGCGCTAGCACGAGCCATACCAGCACGGGCCGGCAGCATGGACTGAGGGCGCCGCCAGCCCGCTCAGTGCGCGGCCTTGTTTGTCTTGCCGGAACCCTTGCCGGCGGGCGAGACTGCCGCCGCCGTCGGCGCGGCGGCGGTCTGCTTGCCTCCCTTCGCCGCGGGCAGCGCCCCGCCCCGGCCGATGTTCAGCCCCTCGTTCTGCAGACGCACCACCGACTTCGGCCCCAGGCCCTTGACCCGCTCGGCCAGATCGTTGGCGTCCTTGAATGCGCCCTGCTTGCCGCGCTCCTCGACAATCCGGCGCGCCATCGCCGGTCCGATTCCCTTGACCGAGGTCAGCGCCGCCTCGTCGGCACTGTTGACGTCGACAGCGGCCAGCGCGCTGCCGGCCAGCGCCATCGACATGCCAAGACAGCACGCCAGCGCCAGCAAGGTTTGCTTGATCATGAACAGGCTCCTTCTCCGGTGACCGGAGTTCGGCTTCGTTGGCGATGCCCGGACGGGCATGCCGCCCCGCCGTCGCGACGGGGTAGGCCGAGAATAAGAGCGAGGGGAACAGTCGGCGCGCCGCGCAACAAATGTTGACGCGATTTGGCCGGAAAGCGCGGCGCCGGTTTGCGGCGATACGACAGGGAGGAAGCGGCCGCGGGGAAATCGGCGGCCGCGCGGGCTTCAGCGTGCGGGCTTCACTTGCCCAACTTCAGCCGCCGCGCTCGAGCAGCCAGCGGCAATAACGCGCCACGCCTTCCTCGACCGTATAGAACGGCGCGGTATAGCCGGCGCCGCGCAGGCGCGACACGTCGGACTGCGTGAAGCACTGATACTTGCCGCGCAGCGCGTCGGGGAACTTGATGTATTCGATCAGCCCTTCCTGCTCCATCTCCTCCAGCGTCAGCGGCGGCTTGCCTTCGGCGCCGCGCAGCGTGTTGACCACGGTGGTCGCGATGTCGTTGAACGGCTGCGCGCGTCCGGTGCCGAGATTGAAGATGCCGGACTTCTCGGGATGGTCCAGGAAGAACAGGTTGACCTTGACCACGTCCTCGACCGAGACGAAGTCGCGGCTGTGCCCGCCGGGGCCATAGCCGCCGTATTCGCCGAACAGCTTGACGGTGCCGTCCGCGCGGAACTGGTTGAAGTTGTGGAAGGCCACCGACGCCATGCGGCCCTTGTGGCCCTCGCGCGGACCGTAGACGTTGAAGTAGCGGAAGCCCACGATCTGCGAGTGCGCATTCGGCTGCGTGCGCCGTACCAGCTGGTCGAACAGGAACTTCGAGTAGCCGTAGACGTTCAGCGGCTTCTCGTATTCGCGGTCTTCCTTGAAGGTTTGCGAGGCGCCGTAGGTGGCCGCCGACGAGGCATAGAGAAACTGCACGCCCTGCTCCAGGCACGCTTCCATCAGCGCCTTGGAGTAGCGGTAGTTGTTCTCCATCATGTAGCGGCCGTCGGTCTCCATCGTGTCCGAACAGGCGCCCTCATGGAAGATCGCGCGGACCTTGCCGAATTCGCCGCGCGCGAAGCGGTCCAGGAAGTCGGTCTTGTCCAGGTAGTCGGCGATCTCGCAATCGACCAGGTTATGGAACTTGTCGGCGCGGGTCAGGTTGTCGACCGCGATGACGTTGTTCTCGCCGCGCTCGTTCAGCCCCTTGACGAGGTTGCTGCCGACGAAACCGGCGGCGCCGGTGACGATGATGGTCATGGTGAATCCAGCAGTGATAGGAGGCGCGTCAGCCTTGCGCCGCGCCGAACAATTCGGGATAGCTGACCACGGCCGTGCCCAGCTTGCCGACCACGATGCCGCCGGCGCGATTGGCATGCTGCACCGCTTCCTTCAGCGGAATGCCGGCGCCCAGCATGGTGGCCAGCGTCGCGATCACGGTATCGCCGGCGCCCGACACGTCGTAGACCTCGCGCGCCTGCGCGGAGACGTGCAGCACTTCGGCCTCGGTGTACAGCGTCATGCCTTCCTCGGAGCGCGTCAGCAGCAGCGCTTCCAGTTGCAGCGCGCGGCGCAGGTTCTGCGCGCGGATGGTCAGGTCGGCCTCGGTCTTCCAGGCGCCGACCACATGGCGCATCTCCGCGCGGTTCGGCGTGATCAGCGTGGCGCCGCGATAGCGCGAGTAGTCGTCGCCCTTGGGGTCGACCAGCACCATCTTGCCGGCGGCGCGGCCGCCTTCGACCATGCGCGACACATGGGTCAGGCCGCCCTTGCCGTAGTCGGACAGCACCAGCACCTGGTAGTCGCCGATCAGTGCCTGGAAACGGTCCTGCACCGACAGCAGCACCTCGTGCGCCGGCGGATTCTCGAAGTCCACGCGCAGCAGCTGCTGCTGGTGCGCGACCACGCGCAGCTTGATGGTGGTATTGACGCTGCGGTCGCGGTAGAGAAACGGCTGGACGTGTTCCGCGGTCAGCAGGTTCTCCAGCATGCTGCCGGGTTCGTCGTCGCCGACCACGCCGAGCATGCCGACCGACGCGCCCAGCGCGGCGGCGTTGCGCGCCACGTTGGCGGCGCCGCCCAGGCGTTCCTCGCTGCGCTTGACCTGCACCACCGGGACCGGGGCCTCGGGCGAAATCCGTTCGACATCGCCGAACCAGTAGCGGTCCAGCATCATGTCGCCCACCACCAGGATGCGCGATTGCTGGATCTGTTCGCGAGAGATCGGGTTCCTGTTCATGAGCTTCCTTTTGGCCGGCGCGCCGCTCGGCGGCCGCACCGGCATGTTGCGTCAGGCCGCCGCCGCGGGCCGGCCGATCGCGTGATATTCGATACCGGCCTCCTGCATCGCGGCCGGTTCATACAGATTGCGCCCGTCGAACACGACCGGCGTCTTCAGCCGCCGCCGGATCTGCGCGAAGTCCGGGCTGCGGAACACCTTCCATTCGGTGACGATCGCCAGCGCGTCGGCGCCGTCCAGCGTCTCCATCTGCGCGTCGCAGAAGGTCACGCGGTCGAAGCCGCCCTCGATCCCGGCCAGGTCCTGCGCCAGCGCGCGCCGCGCCTCCTGCATCGCGACCGGATCGTGCACCCGCAGCGACGCGCCGCGCGAGACCAGATCGCGCGCCAGCACCCGCGACGGCGCCTCGCGCATGTCGTCGGTATTCGGCTTGAACGCCAGGCCCCAGATCGCGAAGGTGCGCCCGCTCAGGTCCTCGCCGAAGCGCCGCACGACCTTGTCGCCGAGCACGCGCTTCTGCGCGTCGTTGACCGCCTCGACCGCCTCCAGCACGCGCATCGGCTTGCCGCTCGCTGCCGCCGTGCGCATCAGCGCCTGCACGTCCTTCGGAAAGCACGAACCGCCGTAGCCGGCACCGGCATAGAGGAAACTGTAGCCGATCCGCGGATCGGAGCCGATTCCCAGGCGCACCAGCTCGATATCGGCGCCGACCTCGTCGGCCAGGTTGGCCAACTCGTTCATGAACGAGATCCGCGTCGCCAGCATCGAGTTGGCCGCGTACTTGGTGAACTCGGCCGAGCGCACGTCCATGTAGAAGGTGCGCTCGTGATTGCGGTTGAACGGCGCGTACAGCGCCCGCATAATCGCCTTGGCATGGCGGCCGGCGGCGTCGTTGTTGCAGCCGAGCACGATGCGATCGGGGCGCATGAAGTCCTCGACCGCGGCGCCCTCCTTCAGGAATTCGGGATTGGAGACCACCGAGAACTGCAGGTCCTCGAGCCCGCGCTTGGCCAGTTCCTCGCGGATCGCCGCCGCCACGCGGTCGCCGGTGCCGACCGGCACGGTCGACTTGTCGACCACGATCTTGAAGCCCGTCATGTGCCGGCCGATATTGCGCGCGGCCGCCAGCACGTATTGCAGGTCGGCCGAGCCGTCCTCGTCGGGCGGCGTGCCGACCGCGATGAACTGCACGTCGGCATGGTCGACCGCGGCGGCGACGTCGGTGGAGAACACCAGCCGTCCGGCTTCGCGGTTGCGCTGGATCAGGTCCTTCAGGCCGGGCTCGTAGATCGGCACGCCGCCATCGTTGAGCAGCGCGATCTTCTCTTCATCGACGTCGAGGCAGAACACATCGTTACCCAGCTCGGCGAGACAGGCGCCGGTGACCAGGCCGACATAACCGCTGCCGATGATGGTGACTTTCATGAGGACGACTCCGTGAGACGGGGCGGATCAGGCTGGACGCGGACTCAGCCGAGCGCTTCGGTGCGCCGCGGCGCGTAGGATTCCCAGCGGTTGCAGCCGGGGCACTGCCAGTAGAACAGGCGGGCGCGGAAGCCGCACTCGCGGCAGGTGTAGCGCGCCAGGTTGCGGGTGCGCAGCTGCAGCAGGTCGCGGATCGCGGCGTCTTCCTGCGTGGTGGCATCGGCGGTGGTCGCATCGGCGTTGGCGTTGGCCGCGTC